>CACZTC010000182.1 GCA_902784015.1 uncultured Erysipelotrichaceae bacterium
AAATAAATTGAATTTCATGAATAATGAATTAGTTAAATATATTGTTCAATTATCTGGTAATACTCTTAGCAGAAAAGATAGAGTTTATCTTAATACTGCTTTAAGATCTATTACTGATTTAGAGCGTATTGGTGATTATGCAGAAAATATTGTTGAATATGCTCATAATCTATCAGAAAACGATGATACTTTAACCCCTATTGCGATTCAAGAAGTTGGTGAATTAAGAGATTTAATAGATAAACTTTATGAACAAACTGTATTAGCTTATACCAATATTGATGATAAAGCTTTAGATAAAGCTGAAGAAATAGAAGATAAGATAGATGAATTTACTGAATATATGGCGGTTCAACATTCTAAAAGACTTACTGAAGGTAGTTGTACACCAAATGCTGGTGCTCAATATTTAGAATTATGTTCTGATGCTGAAAGAGTTGCCGACCACTTAATTAACGTGGCAGAAACAATCAAACGATTGATGTAATTAAAATAATTTTTATTCTTATAAACCTTTTAGTTTATTATTTATTTCATTTCTAATATTTTCCTTTATTTTGTTTAGATATGTATACCAATTTTTGCCGACTACAAATAAATCTAAAATAACAATAAAAGCAATGAATATTAATGCTTTAATCACAAACCTTTTAATCATAGCTTCATCGATTATTGAATTTCTTGACAAAAGCACAACGCCAATAATAATTGCGAATATCATAAAAGCAAGAAGAATATATGAAGCGATGCCAGAAACCAATGCTTTATTCTCTTCTTCATTTCTTTTTTTTGTAAGCAAATAAACCATAACAGCCTTTTGTGTTGCTTGCGATAGTTTTTCCTCTTCTTCTTTCGTTAAATATCTAGTTAAATCATCTAATTTCATAAATAGATATTATCATATGAAGTATTTTTTGTGTAAAACTTCCCCTGTTTTTGATTTTGAATGTAAATTTATTAACTTTTTTTCACAAAGTGATAAACTATACAAGGTTAAGAGAGGATTATTATTATGTTAAATAGTGAATATGTAAAATATATAGGTGTCAATGATCATTTATCAGACTACTTTGAAGGACAATATAACATTCCTAACGGAATGGCTTATAACTCATATTTAATTCTTGATGAAAAGATTGCGGTTATTGATACTGTAGATGAGTCATTTACTTCTGAGTGGCTTGCGAAGCTTGAAGCTGAATTAAATGGAAAACAACCTGATTACTTAGTTGTTCATCATATGGAATGCGATCACTCAGGAAGCATTCAATCATTTTTAGATGTTTATCCTAACACAGTACTTGTTGGTAATACTCAAACATTTGGCTTCCTAAATACTTTATTCACTTTAAACAAGTCACCACAAACAATGCTTGTAAAAGAAAAAGACATTCTAGATTTAGGTAAACATAAATTAGAATTCATTATGGCACCTATGGTTCATTGGCCAGAGGTTATGATGTCTTATGAATCAACAGAGCATATATTATTCTCTGCAGATGCCTTTGGTAGTTTTGGCGCAAATGATACGCCAAATGATGATTGGGTAGAAGAAGCACGAAGATATTATTTTGGTATTGTTGGTAAATTTGGTCTACAAGTTCAATCTGTTTTCAAAAAACTTGAAGGCTATCCTATTGAAATGATTTGTAGCTTACATGGACCTGTTTTATCTGAAGATATCTCCTACTATTTAGAGAAATATCAAATATGGTCTAAGTATGAACCAGAAGAAGACGGTATTTGTATTGCTTATACATCGGTTTATGGACATACTAAAGAAGTTGTTATGAAGTTAGCAAAAGCCTTTGAAGATAATAATCAAAAAGTTGTTGTTTATGATTTAGCTAGAGATGATACTTCTAAAGCCCTAGCAGATGCATTCCGCTTCAATCGCGCAATATTTGCAACTACTACATACAACGGTTCTATATTCCCTCCTATGCATCACTTCCTAATTGATTTAGTTGAGCATGGATATCAAGATAGAACTGTTGGCTTTATCGAAAATGGTACATGGGGTCCTACAGCCACAAAATGCATGATGAATATATTGACACAATGTAAGAGCCTTAACTTCTTAGAACATAATTTAACTATTAAAGGATGTTTCAAAGAAGATAATCAAAGTTCACTCCAAGAATTGATTAAAGATATCACTAAATAATTGATATATAAAAATAGACACCTGTTAAATTATTGGGTGTCTATTTCTTTTTTGTTCTATAGCTTATGCAGTATTTTTTGCGATAACTATGATTTCATCTTTATCTGTAAACATTATTGCTTCTCTGCTTTTTGGATTTATCTCTACTTCAAAGTTACCTTCTTCATCAAACTTTTTATATCCAATAGCGATTTCATCATAACGTGCTGCCGAAGCACCTAATGTATAAAAATCTACAGCTTCATTAGTAAGAACATATCTACTTATAGGTTTCATGCATATGCTAGATCCACCTTCTGATATTAAATCATTAAGTATGGCTTTCTTATATCTTTCTTCTGATATCTGTGCCATCATTTTAGAAGTGATTTTACTACTTATCACAAAATCGGTTGCGCGCATCATCTGTGATAATCTCTGGTTACGTGTGCTATTCATTTCAATTGTAAGAGGAATATCTGTACCAATCTCTTCTGCGATATCAGTTAATTGTAATTGGAGCATCAAAGTCTTTGCATCTGCTTCTTCTTCATCTAAAACTGGATCGGCTATCAAAAGAATACTATTAGGATTATTTCTTACTAGGCTTTCTAATACGCGTCTTGTATAAATCTTTCCTTCTTTGACTTCAACATCTATATTCTTAAATGCAGTCTTACCCATCAATTCTTCTTTATCAATCTTACCAGGCTCTGTTGCGATAATAACTTTTGAGCCTGGCGCAGCATATGCATCTTCTTCCACAAGAATTTGATTTAGTATATCCGAATAACCTAATACAAGTAATGTATGTGGCTCTTCTTCGTTATTTGGTTCTCTTTGGAAGACATTATCATTAACGGTAGCTCTATCTTTTAATACTAATGCATCATCATCGCTTGCGATAAGAATTAGTTGATCACCACTTTCAATTTGCTTATTAGATTCTAAATTGAGAATTGGAACACCATCACGCACAACGCCAATTACAGTTGAATTAGGTATTCTTAAATTAACTTCATTTAAAGATAGACCAACAGCTTCTTTTACATCTTGAATATATAATTCATCACCTTTAAAACTTAGTAGTTCAGATAAGATTTCTGACATACCTGGATGCCTTCCTGCTTGTACCATTAGTCTTGCCATTGTTTTATGAAAGTTTAATATTTCTGCTCTTTCGCCTCCAGCAATCTTGGCTGGCTGCAATACTTCTCTATCTCTTACAGTAGCAGTTATATAAGCATCTTTATTTCCATATTCATCAAGTAATGTTTCACAAGCTAATATTGTCTTTACTGTCATAAAGTCATCTTCTAGATTTACAACAATTGATTTACATGTATCTAGTGAACATACTTTAAGATCTTTTGGTGAGTCAGGTTTACCATTACGACATACAACTCGAAGATTACCTAAGTCACTTATTCTATCTCTTATTGTATCTTCCATATCTGTTTTATCATGATCAGCCATAAGCACTACAACGGCATCTTTTTGATTAGCATTAGCGTATGCCAATTCCTGAATGATACTAGTAACATTTTCATCAAAGCCAATTATGATAGTATGTCCTTTTTCTATTACTCTAGATTTTCCTCTTTGAAGTTCTGTTACTTTGTCTTTAATGCCATTAGAGATAGTACCAATCAAGAAACTGGTAATGAAGATGCCAACTAAAGTAACAATTGTCATCACAAATAAATATGCTACAGTTCCTTCTTCTTTGGCAAGCACTCCAGTATTAATAGCATGCATTAATGTGAACCAGATTGTTGAACCTGTAGATTCTGCACCAGTTCCATCTGGTCCTCCCAAAGCAACTGCAGCAAGTCCACCAATAACTACCACCACAAAGGTGATAATACCTAGGATTAGTAGTAAAGATGCAGTACCTTTTGACATCAAATTATCGAAGCTATATTTGAGTCTTTGTTGAATGGTTGGTTTTTTCATTTTTCTTCCCTCTCTATCCAATCAATAAAATAAGACTTTCACCGTAGTCAAAAGACTAACTGTAAAAGTCTCGCTTCTAAGAACATATCCCGGGGAAATTAATCCCGTACTGACGAAAATATGTTACACAATCATGTGCAAGCTACTCCCTCATTACATTAAGGTAGTATATTCTCTTGTTAATTTGATTATATATTACTTATATATGAATTTAAATTAATTTTTATTTTATTTATATGATTATTACTATTATTTCATTCTCACATCATATGATAGATAATCATATAAAACCCATCTTATTTCACAACTTTTATACTATTTATAATTGGTTGCTCTTCAGGTATGATTGTCCCATTATTATCTATTGGTTTTGCATCTTTAGATTCTTTGACTTGTTTTTCTATTATGCTTAAAGTGCTAAGTGGAATATTCTTGCTACCTGGAATATGACCACTTCTATATTCATCCTTTTCTCTGACATCTACTAATATTGCACCATTAGTATTCTTAAACTGAACTAAGCCTTCATTAATATCTTTTCTTCTAAATAAATCAAATATTCCCATATCTTTTTTTATCTCTCTTTCCCGTGAAATACTGCATCATAATTCATAACATTTGTTAGCTATTTCATTTTCGTTTTCCGTATTTTTGATATTTGTATTGAGATTGTTTTTCTGTGACTATATCACTTAGATAGAATGTATTAACTGCCATTAAAACAAGTCTTTTTTTATTGTTTTCAAGTTAATATTCCTATATTATTAGTGTATGGAAATTAAAGATTACCCACAAGATATACAAGATCTTATAACTCA
>CACZTC010000183.1 GCA_902784015.1 uncultured Erysipelotrichaceae bacterium
ATTATCTCTTCTGCTTCTTCAATATTCTCTTCTATTATCTCTTCTTCCACTATTTCTTCATTTTCTTCAATAATAAAAGCTTCTTCTATTTCTTCTTCAGTATTCTCTATTATTTCCGCCTCATTAGTCTCTTCTTGAGGAGCTTCTATTATTTCTTCTGCATAAACTAAATTATTATTAAAGACATTTAATACCAACAATAAACTGATTATGCTAATTATTATTCTCTTTCCCCACATATCTTTTATCCTCCACCAAAGCTATCTTGGTTATTTTTCATTATATATATTATAACCTTCAATTAAAGCCATAAATCTTCTAATTTCTTTTTCATCTTTAATGCTTCATCTTTAGGATCTTTTGCATCTCTTATTGATCTACCACAAATGATGCAATAAATTGGTAAATCTTTGAATAAATCAATGTCCTCATAGCCAATACTTCCTGTGACTGTGACTTTCATCCCTTCCTCACATAATTTTCTAGCTATATCTATTTCTTCTTTACTCCAACCACCTTTTATATCGCGAGAATGATGTAGAATAACTTGATTAATGCCTATTTCTTTCCATTTTCTGACTTCTTCAAATGTCCAATTACCATATAATTCAATTTGAACTTCTGTTTTCAAATCTCTTTTTTCTATTTCATCTTTAACAGCTTTCATGGTATTGATATGGGCTGCACATATTACGGTTAAAAAGTCTGGTTTGCCTTCTAACATTAAGCCACCCATTACATTACCTGAATCAGCTATTTTAAAATCAGCAACTAAAAGCTTATTAGGATATATATCTCTTATTGTCTTTATAACTTTTGCGCCTTCAGCTCCTATTAGAATTGTTCCGCATTCAATAATATCAACAACCTCATCAACACCTTCAAGCGAAGCTAAGGCTGAAGCCAAGCTAGTATTATCTAAAGCTAATTGTAATAATGGTCTATTCATATCTTCACCTATTTATACATCGTATAAAAACGAGCTGGATTATCATACATAAATTTATGTATTATTTCTTCAGAAAAACCTTCATCTAATAATCGTGGAATGAATTTTGTTTTGATAAATTGCCAACCTGGACCTTTACCATATACTGTATGATGACTTCTTTTCCCCATATCATTTGATAACATCAATTTATCTTCATAGCCATCTTTAACTAATTTCTTTAATAATTCAATTAAAACTTCATCTGTATAATATTTAGCTTTTCCAGGACCATCATAAATAAGATAAACGCCTTCATCCAACATTTTTTTATGATACCAATAATCAGGGTTTCTACTAACATGAGCTAGACAGAAATGTTCTAAATCTAAGCCTTCTTTTTTCATGATTTCAATTTGTTCAAGACCCATTGTACCTGTACTAGTATGTGTATGTACTGGCGCACCTGTAATAATAGAGGCTTGAGCAGCAGCTCTAAGAATCCTTTCTTCTCTTTCGGAAATATAATTATAAGATGAACCAGCTTTAATCCAACCTGCTTTATACTCAGTCCCATCCATTCCAACCATTACTTCTTCAACCATTTCATCTATTAAATCATTTACGGTTTTATGTTCTACCCATTTTTCCATATCACATTGAGCTTCACATAAATATCCTGTACAACAAAGCACATGAATTCCACTTTCTTTACTAAGTTTGGCAATACCTTCTGTTTTTCTACCCCAATGTTTTGTGGAAGCCTCCCCTATCGCACTACCCCCAATAGCTTTAAATTCATCCAACATTTGTTTAGCTTTATCATAATCATTTAATTTATGATCTTCATCATTAAAACCGCCAACACTTGGATCATCATATAAATGTTCATGAGGCATGGTATAGCCTAATTCATTTGGTTCTATATCTCCTAGAATAGTTCTTATTTTTCCTTTCATATTTCCTCTCCTAATTAGCTACTAATACTTCTACATCTACTTCACTAAAAGCTTTCTCATATTCTTTAGAAACTTTTTTATCGGTTATTAAATAATCTAATTCATCAATACTCGCGAAATTATATAAAGACATTACATCAAATTTACTATGATCTATTAATAAGATAATCTTAGAACTTATTTTCATTTCTGCTTTTTTGATATCAGCTTCTAAATCTACAACATTCGATATTCCATTTAGCGTTAAGCCATTACAAGAAATAAAACATTTATTCGCATTTAGGCCTTCTAATTGTTTAATAGTTTGCGTTCCTACAAATGACATAGCTTTACGGTCAAGATTACCACCAATATTTACAACATTAAAACCACAATTCATTGCTTCATTTAATACAACTAAATTATTGGTAATAAGCGTTATATTCTTTTTATCTTTTAAATATTTCACCATATGAGCTACGGTTGATCCTGAAGCTAATACGATGATGTCATTATCTTCAATCATTGTTGAAGCTAATCTAGCTATTTTATCTTTAGAATTATCATATTTTATTAATGAATTATTATTCATTTCTTCTGCATAATTCTTAGATATGCAGATACCACCATGAATCTTTTCAATTCTCCCATTATCTATTAAAACATCCACATCTCTTCTAATTGTTGACATAGAAATATCAAAATGTTGACATAATTCTTCATATGTACACATTTCATAACTTTTTACATATTCAACAATACTATTTAATCTTTTAAGTTTCATTATTATGCCTTTCCTTTAGAACCACATAATTCTATCTTTTCTTTAACTACTTCCTTCATTTTTAATAATGGCTTCTCATATACTACACTTGGCCATAGTGATAAATTGTTCTGTTCATTTAAGAAATCTTTCATTTCACTAAAGAAAGCTTCTAATAAATCTGAAAAGATATTTACTTTAGTGATACCAAGTTTAATAGCTTCTTTCATTTGGTCATCTGGCGTACCACTTCCCCCATGAACAACTAAAGGAACATTAGATGCTTCATTTAATTCTTTTAGTAATTCCAATTCTAATTTTGGTTCATGCTTATATACACCATGAGAAGTACCAAAAGATACTGCCAGACAATCTACATTCGTTGCATTAATAAATTCTTTCATTTCATCCTTATCTGTTAAAACATTATCATGTCCGCTTTCCCCTTTTGCGCTAGCCTCAGAATTACCCACAATTCCGTCGCCGACATGACCAAGCTCCGCTTCAACTGACACATTAAATTTATGTGCATAATCTACAACTTCTTTAGTAAGTTTTATATTTTCTTTTAATGGTAAAGAAGAAGCATCAATCATCACCGAGGTATAACCTTCATCAATTGCTTTTTTGATAATATCTATTTCTGTTGCATGATCTAAATGTATGCATACAGGTATAGTTGCTTTTTTAGACATCTTCACTAATACCATCGATAAATAATCAAATTCATCTTCTTTAAGATCTCCTGGTAAACCCATCAAGATTACGGGAGAATTCATTTCTTCGCATGCATCTATAACACATCTTGCCATACGATAATCGCTTACATCAAAAGCTGGTACAGCATATTTTTCTTTTCTAGCTTTTTCTAATATTTCATTTATTTTTACTAAAGTCATAATTACCTCATCAACATCCCGCCTGTTGCATCCAAAGTTGCACCTGTCATATAGTCAGATTGATTACTTGTTAGAAATAAGACAATGCGTGCTACTTCTTCAGGAGTGGCTATCCTCTTTAAAGGAATTCTTTCTAAATATTTTTCTCTTCTAATTGGATCATCAACTATCGCTGAAACCATTTTACTTTCCATAATTCCTGGTGCTACTGCATTAACATTAATCCCATATTCAGCTACTTCGCGAGCCAAAGAAATAGTGAAACCTACTAAACCCGCTTTACTAGAAGCATAATGGGCATGCCCTGAAGTTGAACCATGGAAGGCTGCCTGAGATACCATATTAACTATTTTTCCTTTTCTTCCTTCTTCAATACAATAATTAATCATTCTTTTACATAACATAAAAGGACCAATTAAATTAATATCTAAGGTCTTTCTAAAGTCTTCTACTTCCATATCTTTAATATATGCAGTTGGCCATATCCCCGCATTATTAACGATAATATCTACTTGATGAAATTCTTCTAAAGCTTTATCAAAAATTCTATTGATATCTTCTTCTTTCGAAACATCAGCTTCTACCATGATGGCTTTTGCATTATATTCTTTATTTAGATTAATGATACTTTCTTGAATCTCATCATTATTATGAAGATCACATATTAAAACATTGGCTCCTTCTTGCATTAATTTTTTTACTATCTCTTTACCTAAGCCAGCTGCCCCGCCTGTCACAATAGCTACTTTATCTTTTATTCCATATTCCATAAGCTTATCCTTTCAAAATATCTTTATTAATGATGTAATTAGATATTTCATTATTTAATAAATATTTTTCCATCTCTTTTTCTAATAATACTGGTGAATATGTAAAAGCATCTTTAGTTCCGCCTGCCAAATGAGGAGTAACTGTAATATTATCTAAACTTATTAATTTATAATCTTTACCTGGAGGCTCAACTTCAAAAACATCTATGGCTGCTCCTGCTATTTTATGATTCTTTAATACTTCTACTAAAGCATCTTCATCTACTAATCCACTTCTAGCAGTATTGATAAAATAAGCAGTTGGCTTCATTAAAGATAATAATGATGCATTTATCATTTTCTCATTATCTTTTGTGAGACGTGAATGAATAGATACAAAGTCACTTTCTTTCATCAATTCTTCTAAACTAACCATCTTAGCTATATTATCTTCTTTAACATATGGATCATAAGCTAATATATTCATCTCAAAGGCATTTAACCTTTGTGCTACTTTTTTACCAATATTACCATAGCCAATTAAGCCAACAGTTTTACCGCATAAATCAGGTACACTATCTTTATTTGCATAATCTCTAACCCAATTACCTTCTTTTAATTCTTTATGCGCTTTAGCTATATTACGACATTCGCTAAGTATCATTCCTACCGTAAAGTCAGCTACCGCATTAGCATTTCTACCTGGTGTATTAAATACTATTATTCCTTTTTCATTTGCATATTCTAGGTTGATATTTTCATATCCTCCCCTTAATACCCCAATGATTTTTAAATTAGGACAAGCATCAATTACTTTTTTATTTATTACACAAAATTGGGTAATGATAATTTCTGCATCTTTTAATTTATCAATAATAGAATCATCTACTTCTATTACCTCTGCACCGCCTTGTTCAACCTTTAGATTAATAGCTTGTAATTCTTCATAATCTTTTAATTGCCAATCGAAAACTTCTACTTCATAACCTTTTTCTTTTAATGATTCAAAGCCTCTACTAATATATTCACTAGGTATTAATAAATCCCCAATACCGACTATTTTCATATCGATATACCCCTTTCAAAGAAATTATATTCAAATAAAAAAAATATTGTCAATATATATTCATAAATAGTTATAAATGAATAAATATAGACAATATATGATTATATTTTGACTATAAATAGGTTTTATTGGCCATAATTGGCCCAACCACCAGCTTCTTCTTTTATTTCTTCTTCGCTTAATTCAGGTATTTCTCCCATCATCTTAGCTATGCAATAAGTTTTAGCCCCTTCCTCTAAATAAATAGCTGCATATAAAGCTTCTTCTAAATCTTTGCCATAAGTGACTACGCCATGATGTTTTAGAATAACAGCTTTAGCTTTGCCTGCATATTCCACAACCAATTTACCCATTCCTATATCTTGGCTTTTTGACCACGGTGCAACATTTACTCTATCTCCCACAGCATCAATTAATGTTACAAGACAAGCTGGTAAAGAGTCATTTATTAAGCCTATTGCGGTTGCGTAAGGTTGATGTGTATGAATAATCACATTCACGTCTTTCATATTTTTAAATATATATAATAAGGCATCAATATCACTACTTGGTTTTCTTATTCCTTCAATAGTATTTCCTTTTTCATCTACAACAACTATGTCATCTATATTCATTTCTTCATATAACATTCCTGAAGGTGTTATCAAATAATGATTCTCATCGATGCGCATAGAAATATTACCACCCGATAAGGATATTAAATGATATTCTTTCATTTTTAAGCATGCTTTTAAGATTGCTTCTTTTTCTTTTTCAAACATTCATCCTCACCTCTTTATTATTAATTATATATATCTTTTCTTATTATCTTCTAAACTATTCATAAAACATCATAAATAATCATATATTAGTATTTTAATAATATTAAAATCTTTATAGAATTAAATTAGATAAGAATAAAAGGAGGAATTTACATGCCAAATGTAAAAGATGTAACAAGAGAATCATGGATTCTTAATACATTCCCTGAATGGGGTACTTATTTAAATGAAGAAATTGAAGATGCTAAAGTTGAAAAAGGCAAATTCATGATGTGGTGGCTCGGTAATACAGGTATCTGGGTAAAATCAGAAGGTAATACAAATGTCATGGTAGACTTATGGGCTTCTACAGGTAAGAAAACTCACTACAATGATGATGGTTCAATTAAAAAAATCGATCCAGATCATCAAATGGCTAGAATGTCTGGTGCTACTCAAATGCAACCAAATTTAAGAGCTATCCCTTGTGTATTAGATCCATTTAAAATTAAAAACTTAGATGCTTTATTAGCTTCTCATACTCACTCTGATCATATTGACATAAATGTAGCAGCAGCTATTCTACAAAATGTTGAAAAAGAGATTCCATTCATCGGACCTAAATTCGCAACTGATTTATGGAAATCTTGGGGTGTTCCTGAAGAAAGATTAGTTACAGTTAAGCCTGGCGATGTTGTTGAAGTTGGTGATATTAAAATACATGCAGTTGAATCAGTTGATAGAACTATTTTGATTACTGCTCCACCTAAAGGTAATATTAAAGGCTTACCTTGCGATGATATGGATGATAGAGCTGTTTCTTATATAATCGAAACACCTGCTGGTACTGTATATCATAGTGGAGATAGCCACTTTGGTAATTTATATGCTAAACATGGCAATGAATATAATATCGATGTCGCATTTGGTTCATATGGTGAAAATCCACGTGGTATTACTGATAAGATGACAAGTAGTGATATCTTACGTATGGCAGAGAATTTAAATTGTAAAGTTATTATTCCTTATCATCATGATTTATGGACAAATTTCCAAGCTGACACAAAAGAAATCTTAGTATTATGGTATATGCGCAAAAATAGACTACAATACAAATTTAAACCATTCATTTGGGAAGTTGGTGGACACTTCACATATCCAGATGATAAAGACAGAATTGAATATCATCATTACCGTGGCTTCGATGATGTATTCACAGAAGAAATCAATCTTCCATTCCCTTCTTTCCTATAATATATAATATTAATCGGCTCACTATTAGTGGGCCGATATTATTAATGGATAATATATGAATAACTTATTAGGTATCTATGAGAAAGCCCTACCGCATAATTCTTGGCATAATTTATTCATTATGGCCAAAGAGGCTAATTTTGATTTTATTGAATTATCGATAGACAAACAAAGATTAAATAAATTAGATTACACCACAAAAGAAATTGAAGAATTATTATCTCTTTCTTCTTCTTTTAATATGCCTTTTCATACTTTAGTATTATCAGCTCATAGATATTATCCTTTAGGCGACATACAAAAGCGTAAAGAAGGTTTAGAAATCGCTAAAAAAGCTATTATTCTTTCTAAAAGATTAAATATAGATATCATTCAATTAACTGCTTATGATGTATACCAAAAAGAATCAACTAAACAAAGTAGAGATCTATATAAAGATGGCATAAAAGAATTATTAGACTTCAATAATGATTATGGTATTACTTTAGCTATTGAAATATTAGAAGATGTAGAACATTTTAATAATTCAAAAAAACTTATTGAATTTATCAAAGAAATAAACCACCCTTTACTCAAAGAATATGGCGATATAGGTAATCTTA
>CACZTC010000184.1 GCA_902784015.1 uncultured Erysipelotrichaceae bacterium
ATTGGACAGAACCAAATGATGAACAGCTTAATTTAGCCCGTCAGATGGCTGAAGCTGGTGCAGATATTATCATCGGTAATCATCCGCATTCAATTCAACCAATTGAATGGTTAAATGATCATAAAACTATTTGTTTCTATGCTTTAGGTAATTTTATTAGTTCGCAAGAAGGGGATAGTCTAGCAGGAATGATGGCAGCTCTTAAAATTACTAAGACTGTTTTAAATGATGAAGTTAGTATTGAAATAAGTGATGTTAAAGCTGATTTACATTATACATATAATGAAAATTATACAAATAATATGGTTATTCCTTTCTCTAAATTAGAAGGTGATTTTTACCAAGAGATATATAATCGATTAGTTCCAATTATCACTAATATGGATTCTAGTATAACTGTTGGTGGTTTTGATTAAACAAATAATTCAATTATTAATACAGTAATAAAACATGCGCTTGCAACTATTGGCAAGCTTTTTTCTTTCCAAGCTAAATATATGCCCACGATTAAAGCACAAATACCCGCAAAGATATTATCGGTTGCATTAATAATTGAAGGGAAAGTCATAATAGCTAAAGTAACATATGGAGCATAATATAGAAAAGATTTTAGAAAGGGTGATGTAATAGGCTTTCTAATAAAGATTATAGGTATAGTTCTTATAGCTATCGTAACTATAAAAGTGATTAATATATAAACATAATTATTCATGATTTCTCCTCTTCTTTAATAGGGAAAAAGTAAGCAGCTAAGGCAGAAAGAATAATAGTTAATAATATTGTTTTAGTACCTAAAGAAATATCTAATTTGAAATGATCGAATAAGAAACTTACTAAAAAGCTTATTATTATTAAATAAAAGATTACTTTATTATGTTTAGCTTTAGGAATGATAATCGCTATAAACATTCCAAATAAAGTTACTGTTAGGGCTGAAACTAATCGAGCAGGTAATATATTACCTGCTAATATACCTAATGCAGTACCAATTGACCATCCAGGTACTGCAACTAGAAGTGCTCCATAATTATAAGAAGGTTCTATATAACCTTCACGATTAATTGTGATACCAAAAATCTCATCGGTGATTCCATAACCAACAATCATTCTTTCCATGATATTTGTGTCAGGATTAAAACGTTGGGTAATAGCAGTAGACATTAAAAGATAGCGCATATTAGCTATTAAAGTCACCGTAGCAATTTCTAAATAGCTACCTAAGCTTTGAATTACTTGTGAAGCAGCATATTCGCCAGCGCTAGCCATATTTAAAGCACTAAAAAGAAAACCTTGAAAACTTGTTAGTCCTGCTTTTCGCATCGCTATGCCTAAAGAAAAAGCTACCGCAAAATATCCAAAACATATAGGTAGACCATCTCTTATACCATCTTTAAATGCTATTTTGTTCATAGAAAGAGTTATAACATTAAATACTTTTTAGGTAAATAGAAATGTATAAAAAGTATTAGATATTAGCTAAAATGATATAATCATATACATATTATGAATAATAAGACGAAGAAATTAACAGAAGGGGCTGCAGTAATTGCGATACTAGGCGTCTTCTTATTAATAGATAGACAATTTGTGGGCTTATTTTCATCCTATGTTCTTTTCTTATTACCTATTCCCATGATGTTTTTTAGCGCTAAATATGGCTTTATGGACAGTTTACCAGTATTATTTGGCATGTTTGTAGTAGCTTTTCTTTTTTCAAGTTTAGCTACATTTATATATGTGGTAGGTGAATGTATTATTGGTTTAGCTTATGGAAGTTTGGTGTATCAAAAAAGAAGCAGTAAAGTGACTTTGATAATCACAATGATACTATCAGTCTTAACAGAGATAATATGCATTATCTTATTAGCTAAATTCTTTGGTTATGATATCGCTAAAGAAATAGATTCTATTCAAAGCATGACAGTATCAATTGGTAATTATTTAGATAATAATAGTAATAGTACATCATTATCTAATACTATTTCATTATTTGAGAATTTAGGTGTATTTAAAACTATTTTCTATATAACGACAGTATTAGCTGGTGTTTTAGATGCTATTTTGACGCATGTTATTGGACGGACAGTTTTAAGAAGATTTAAAATAGATGTACCTAAAGGTGATACTATATTGACCCATTATCCACCTAAATGGGCTGGATATATTACTTTAATTGGCTTTGTGATATATTTTTATGCATTAAAAAAGCCATTCAGTAATGAATTATTAGAAATGAGTATGCAGTTTATTGGTGCTGCTTGTATGATATATTTATTAGGTTATGGAATAGTTTGTGTATATGTTTATTTAGCTAGATATGTAGGTAAAACTAATCCTATCTTAATGTGGATCTTGACGATAGTATTGATTTCGTTTTTTGCATTATTTACAGTACTGTTAGGGTTCATATATATTACTACAAATATACATAAGAAAATGGTTACTAAGGAGTAATTATGTTAGAAAAGATTTCTAAAATAAAAAGAATAGTTATTATCGCCATTATTATTCAATTATTATTATTGGCGCTATTACATTTTTCTTTGCATAAAGATATTATTATCCCTGCGATTTTGATTTTTCTTGAAGCCGCGCTTGCTTATATCATTATCTCAAATTATGATACGGTCATTCATGAACAAGCAATTGGAGTTAAGAGCGCTTTAGGTACAACAGCTGAAGAAGCTTATATCAAAGGTGGACTTGGCTTAGTAATGTATGATGACGATTATGTTGTGACTTGGATGAGTGAACTATTTGATAAGATAGGGATTGATCGAGTTGGTCATAAGATTTTAACTTGGGTTCCTGAAGCAGATGATTTAATTGCGGGAAGAAGTGATACTGCATTAGTGCCATTAGATGACAAGATTTATGAAATAAGTAGAATTGAGAATGCGCAAATTATCGTATTTAAAGATATTACGGCATTAGATCGCTATCGTAATCAATATGAAGATGAAAAGATTGTAGTTGGGTTTGCGAATTTTGATAATTATGATGAGAGTACTCAATATGTAGATGAAGCTGAAGCTTCAACTATTAATACAGCTTTAAGAACACCACTAAATGAATATTTTGATAATTTTGGAGTCTTAGCGAAAAGAATTAATAATGCTTCATATTATTTAGTATTAAATGAAAGTATCTTAACTAAATTAATAGAAGATAAATTTTCTATTCTAAATAAGATAAGAAAAGCAGCGCAAGAAAATGATGTCATTGTAACTTTATCAATGGCCTTCGCAAGAGGCTCAAAAGACTATAATGAATTAGATTCAATGGTTTCTAATTTGATGGATTTAGCGGAAACAAGAGGTGGTGACCAGGTTGCGATACAGAAGCTTGGCGAGGAAGTTAAATATTATGGTGGCTCAAGTGAGGCTGCTGAAAAGCATAGTAAGGTTAGAGTTAGAGTTATATCACATGCTTTAAGAGATTTAATTATGGCTAGTACGAATGTCATAATTTGTGGTCATAAAGATGCTGACTTCGACTGTATAGGTTCTTCATTATGTGTAGCCCAAATGGTTAAAGCTTTACATAAACCAGTATGTATTATAGCTAAGACAGGTGGAATAGAAGAGAAATTATCTAAAGCTCTAAAAGATAATGAAGAAGAATTAAAAGAAGAAGTTAATTTTGTGACGGAAAGTGAGGCTATTAATCAGCTTCAAGATAATACTTTAGTTATTATGTGTGATCATCATAATAAAAGTATTTCAAATGGTTCTAAATTATTAGATGATGCCAAAAAAGTAGTTATTATTGATCATCATCGTCGAAGCACAGAAACTGGTGTTAAACCTGTCTTGATATATATTGAAGCCGCAGCTTCTTCAACCTGTGAATTAGTGACAGAAATGATTCCATATGTATCAAGAAAAACTGATTTAAGTGAAATAGATGCCACAATTATGTTAGCTGGAATGATAATTGATACACAGAATTGGCGAGTAAGAACGGGAGCTAGAACATATGAAGCAGCATCAACCTTACGTCAAATGGGAGCTAATCCTACTTTAGCTAATCAATTCTTAAAAGATACATTTGAAGAATTCTTTGATAAGAGTTTAGCTTTAGCTAATAGTGAAAAATATGATAATGGTATTATTATTGCCCCGGTGAAAGATAGAATGATGACAAGATCATTAATGTCACAAGTTGCGGATAGCCTTTTGAATATTCAAGGAGTTAATGGTGCTTTTGTGATAGCTAATAGTGATAAAGAGACCTGTATAAGTGCTCGCTCTAATGGTAAAATAAATGTCCAAGTTATCATGGAGGCAATGGGCGGTGGTGGTCATTTAGCTAGCGCTGCTGTACAAAGAGATATGATGGATATTGATGAACTCAAAAATGAATTATTAGAAGCTATTGATAATTATTTTAAGGAGGAAGCTAGCGATGAAAGTGATACTTAAACAAGATGTTAAAAAAGTTGGTAAAAAAGGCGAAGTGGTTGAAGTGTCCGATGGTTACGCTAGAAACTTTTTAATAGCTCGTGGCTTAGCAGTCGCTGAAACTAAAACAAGTCGTGAAATATTAGCATCTCAAAAAGAAGAAGAAAAACAACTAGATGCGCAAAAAGAAAAAGAAGCTAGAGAATTAGCTGCTAAATTTGAAAAGATGACTTTAGATTTCCATATTAATTCAGGGGAAGAAGGAAGAGTCTTTGGTTCTGTTTCCACAAAACAAATAGCTGAAGAATTAAATAAACAAGGTATTAAAATAGATAAAAGAAAAATATTGGATACTAGTCCTATTAATACTTTGGGAGTTACTAATGTCAGAGTGGAATTACATAAAAATGTAATAGGCACAATTAGAGTCAAATTAATTGGGAGTGATAAATAATTATGGAGAATAATAGAACTTTACCATCTTCAATTGATACAGAATGTGCTGTCTTAGGCACAATGTTAGTATATCCAGATGCGACAAGAACAGCTTTAGATGCAGGCCTTGAAGCAGATGATTTTTTCTTTGAGAATAATCGTGTTGTTTTTAATGCGATAAAGGAATTAGATGAATTATCAAAAGAAATAACTAGCGCAAGCGTTAGAAATAGATTAAATGATAAAGGTGAATTTGATAAAGTTGGTGGCAATCAATATTTAGCTAATTTAGAAAGAGCATCGACTTCTATTTATGACATCATAGAATATTTTGAAATATTAAGAGATAAATCAATGATGCGTAAGATGATAAGAGCTGCTGAAAAAATAGTTAGTGAAGGCTATCAAGGGAAAGGTGATATAAGTGAATTCTTAGATGAGAGCGAAAGAGCTGTATTAGGTGTTACAAGAAGTAGAAGGACAGATGAATTTATTGATTCTATTTCTTTAGTTGATAATACATTAAAGAAGATTCGTCTATTATCTGAAAATAAATCTGATATTACTGGTATAAAAACAGGTTTAATAGAAATGGATCGAGTATTGCATGGTCTACAAAGAGGTAGCTTGAATATTTTAGCTGCTAGACCTTCGATGGGTAAAACAGCTGTAGCTCTTAATATAGCTGTTAATGTTGCTGCATATCAACCTAAAGGAGCAGTAGCTGTCTTTTCACTTGAGCAGCCTGCTGAACAAATCGCAATGCGTATTCTTTCAACTTGTTCGCGTATAAATAATACAAAAATAACAACTGGCCAAGGAATGAGAGAAGAAGATTGGAATAGATTATATGAAGCTGCCGCTCGCCTGAAAGCTTCAAATAATATATATTTATCAGAATCACCAATTCAAAAGATGTCTGATATTTTCTCTAAGTGTCGACGTCTCCAAGCTGAAATAGGACTTAGTTTAATAGTGGTTGACTATATTGGTTTATTGAGTGGCGGTAGAGGTAATTCTACGCAAGAAATAATTGCGGATTATTCGAGGAATTTAAAAGCTTTAGCTAGAGAATTAAATGTTCCTGTTTTAGCTTTATCACAATTATCAAGAAGAGTAGAAGAAAGACCAGATAAAAGACCAATGTTGTCAGATTTAAGAGATTCAGGAGCTATCGAACAAGATGCCGATGTGGTTATGTTGTTGTATAGAGAATCTTATTACAATAAGGAATTAAAAGAAGAAGCTAATAATAAAGGCCAAGAAAAATTAGAAATCAATATCGCAAAGAATAGAAATGGTATGACAAAGACTTTTGAGGTTGTTTTTGAGAATCATACTTCTGCGATATTTAATATAGCGAAGAATGTAAATGAAACAGCATGAAAAAATTAATATCTCTAATATGTTGTTTTATATTAGCTGTAGTATTAGTTGTTTTTCTACCTTCATCAAAGTATAAATCAAAGCTACATACTAGTGCTGATATTAAACAAATAGGAAAATTCAATCAGACTATTGAATATATGGATGAAGATATTCATGATGTTTTTTCTATGTATTATCAAGGAGAATTAGTTGGTTATTTAAATGATAAAAGTAAATTCGATAAGCATTTAGTGACTTTATATAATAACGAATATCGTGATATTTATAGTAATTCAAAACTTAATTATGATGAAGATATTTATATCACTAAAACTAAGACTAATTATATTTATAGTAATGTCGACGATAGAATAATAGCGTGGTTAGATATTAATGATTTATATTCTTTAGAGGCAACTTATATTTCTATTATTGAAGATAATAATATTAAATATGGTATTTATGTAAAAGATGAAGAAACATATCAAGAAGCGATGAATACTTTCATTTCATATTTTATTGACCAAAAAGTATTAGCTACTCTAAATCAGGGTGCCACTCTACCATCGCTTTCTAATTATGGCTCAAGGGAAACAGGTATCTCGATAACACAAAGAATAGTAATAGCTAAAAAGTTTGCGAAAAAAGAAGAAATAATGACAACTAAAGAAGAAGTTTTAGAATTCTTGAAATATGGTGATAATGAAGAAAGAGAATATTATGTTGTTCAACAATATGATACTTTGGCTGGTGTCGGTTCGAAGAATCATGGCTTATCTGCAAAGCAAGTTATGGATATTAATCGCGATAAGATAAGTAGCGTTGATCAAGTTCTACAAGAAGGAGAAGAATTATGTGTTACATATTTTACTTCGCCAATTAATATCGTTATCACTAAAGAAGTATTAAAAGAAAGACCTATTTATTTCGCTTCTAATTTTGTGGAAGATAGTTCTTTATTAGAAGGCTTAAGCGAAGTCAGAAAGACTGGTGAAAATGGAAGCGAGAATGTTTTATATTTAGAAAAATGGGTCAATGGTGTTCTTTTGGATGGTGAAGTATTAAGCAGTACAGTCACAAAAGAATCTAGTAATGAAGTTATTGCGGTCGGTACGATGAGTTTGCCTGATGTGGGTACAGGTAATTATCGTTATCCTGTAGATAATCCATCAATTACTTGTCCTTGGGGATGTTATTTTGGTCATGTTGGTGTAGATTTCATCAATTTATATGATCCTTGGGGTGATATATATGCCGTTGATAATGGCGTAGTAGTTGAGAATAGTTATACATATATTAATGGTAATTATATTATCATCAATCATAATAATGGCTATCGCTCTTATTATGGCCATATGAGAGTACCTAGTGAATTACCAGTAGGCACCATCGTACAAAAAGGTGATGTTATAGGGCATATCGGTATGACTGGTTATGCAACAGGCCCACATGTTCATTTCCATTTTGATGATGGGGTTGAAGATCATCGAATGGATGCATGTAATGGCTTTATTGATTGTGCGGGGTTATATTAATGGATTTCGCATTATTAGCTTCAGGCTCCAAGGGTAATTGTTTTGTGTTAAAAAGTGCTAAGACAACTATCATGATAGATTGTGGCAGTACTAAAAAACATATCAAAGATTCATTAGCTAAATTAGCTTTATCTTTTGAAGATATAAACCATTTATTAATAACTCATGATCATAGTGATCATATCTCACAAATTAATTCTTTTAAAAAAGCAAATATTTATGCCCCTATAGAATTAGATGATATTAAAAGAATAAATGTTAAACCTTATGAATCTTTCATGATTGAAGATATAAAAATAACACCAATAGCTTTATCGCATGATGCTAGCTTTACAGTAGGTTATATCTTAGAATGTGATAAAGAAAAATTAAGTTATATAACAGATACAGGATATTTAAGTGAGAAGAATATTGAATTAATAAAAGGATCTAATTATTACATCTTAGAAAGTAATCATGATGTAGAAATGTTGATGGCAACAAAAAGACCACTTTATATAAAATCACGTATATATAGTGATCGTGGCCATTTATGTAATGAAAGTAGTGCTGAAATAGCTGCTAAAGTTATTAATTCTAAAACTAGTATAATTATCTTAGCGCATATATCTGAAGAAGCTAATAGTCGCGAAAAAGCTTTAAAAGTTATGGAAGAAAGATTAAAAGATAAAAAATATAAGATTAAGATTGCTAGCGCAGGTCAATATGAGATGATTAGAAAGGGGATAATAGATGAAAAAATGGATTTGGGTAGTGTTAGTACTACTATTAATGTGGAATAGTTTTTTAACATATAGATTATTGTATCCTCAAAATAATAATCATAATACAACAGATGATATTAATGTGACAGAAGAATCAGTTACTGACTATACAACTGATTTAACAGCTATTGTCGAAAAAACAAGAGCTAATATTGTCAGGATTAATTATAATTATGGCCAAGAAGAAGTAGCTCAATCAGGAGTGATAATTACCGTAATTGATAATAAAGCATATGTGGTGACATCGAAATTAGCACAAAAGGCTAATATCTCTATAGTCTTTGATAATGGTAAATCTACTAAAGCAGTTGTCGAAAAAACTGATTTAGCTACAGGGATTAGTATTCTAAGTTTTGAAAGCGACTTTAATATAGAACCAATAAAATTAGGAGATAGTAGTCTTTTAGAACAAGGTGAATATGTGATAGCTTTAGGAGCTAGGATGAAAGAAGGTAATGCTCCTGTTAGCTTTGGGATAGTTTCAGAAACTGGCTATCGTAAGATGACCACGACAAGCTCATGGTATGCAGAAATATTAGAAACAGATGTAAGTATACATGAGAGATTATATGGTGGAGCTTTGATGAATGTTGGTGGCGAGTTAATTGGTGTAATTGTGCAAAGTCCCGCAAATGCGACTGATAAGATTGGTTATGCTTTAAGTGTAGATGAAATTAAATTAGTTTCTGCTGAAGTTATGGAAGGAGAAATAAGTCGCGGGCAATTGAATGTCATAACTAGAGACGTTAATAAATTAAGATCATATGAAAAAAGTGCATGGAATATTGCGCTTAATCAGAGTAATGGAGTCTTAATAATTAATAATCTAGATGATAATGAAGAAGGCTTATTAGTTGGTGACGTGCTCACTTCATGGAACGGGGAAGATATTGAGAATTATCAGACTTTAAGACGCTTAGAATATGAAGCTAGACAAGGCGAAAAAGTTAGATTAAAAGTTATAAGATCAGGAAGAACGATTGATTTAGAAGTTGAATTAAAATGATAAAAATAGTTGCAGTCGGAAAAATTAAAGAAGCCTGGATAAAAGATGGCTTGAATGAATATCTTAAAAGACTCAAGGCATATGATAAAGTCGAAATAGTTGAAGTAAATGATATTTCTGCCCCTGAAACAAATTCAAATAAAGAAAATGAATTAGTAAAAGAGGAAGAAGGAAAAAGGCTTCTTAAACAAATAAAAGATGATGAGTATTTAATTTTATTAGATTTGAGTGGTAAAGAATATGATTCTCTTGAAATAGCTAAATTCATCCAGAATTTATATGATACTTCTCATAATAAGATTACTTTTATAATTGGAGGCTCATTAGGCGTAAGTGAAGAAGTGAAATCTAGAGCTAATCATATCTTAAAACTGGCAGCGATTACTTTTCCACATCAATTATGTCGCTTAATCCTATTAGAACAGATTTATCGTAGTTTTAGGATTAATCATAATCAGCCTTATCATAAATGATGTTTACAAATCTAAAATGATATAATTAGTTAATAAGGGGGTGAAGCGGAATGGATAAGATTATTATTGCCTTATTATTAGTTGTGATAGGTTTATTATTAGGTGTTTTCATGGCGAATTATATGTATCGCAAAAGAAAAGGCGAAAGCATTACTAGTTCATTAATTTCAGAACGTCTATCTGATTGTAGTGATTTAACAACATGTAATCTTGTATATGTAGATTTAGTTAAATATGAACAAGGAACTATACCATTAGTTACTAAAAAAGCCTTCTCAATGATATATTCTGCAAATATTAGAGCGGGTATCGATCTAAATGAAGCAGAAGTTAAGGTGAATCCAACAACAGTCACCGTAACATTACCAGAAACAGTTATTCAATCAATTGAGGTTGATACTAGCAGTTTACGCTTTTATGATGAAAAATTAGCTTTATTTAACTGGCAAAATAAAGAAGATATTGCAGCTGCTATTGCGGCAGCTAGGAAAGATGCCGAGAATAATGTGAATATCGAAAAGCTAAAAATACAAGCTAGAAAACAGGCTGAAACAGTAGTATATAAGCTTATTGAACCAGCAATTGATGGCTCTAAAAAGCTAGTAGTTAAGTAAAATGTAAACGCTTGCAAAGATATCTTGCATATAATAAAATTTATATATAAATAGGAGGTAAGAAATGAAAGAATTATCTGTGACAGTGGTAGATCCAGTTGGCTTACATGCACGTCCAGCTTCAGTAGCTGTAAACTCAGCAAGCCCATTTAAATGTGATATTAAGGTTACTTATAAAGAAAGATCAGTTAATATGAAATCTCTCATGGGTGTCTTATCATTAGGTATTCCAACACAATCTGAAATTACAATTACATGTGATGGTGTTGATGAAGATGAGGCTATTGAGAAAATAGAAGAAGTATTACGTACCCAAAAGGTAATAGCATAGATTTTATTAAAATGTGCAAAAAAATAGAGGAATAGCACTATTCCTCTGTTTTTTATAGAAAGAAGAGGTTTTTATGGGATATTTAGAAGAATATAATAGATGGTTAGCTTATGATTTGAATGACATCGATTTGAAACAAGAATTATTAAGCATTAAAGATGATGAGCAAGAAATCAAAGAAAGATTTGCGGTTTCTTTACAATTTGGTACTGCCGGACTTAGAGGTACGCTA
>CACZTC010000185.1 GCA_902784015.1 uncultured Erysipelotrichaceae bacterium
ATCCACAAGTAAAACTTTTTTGCCTAAATAAGCAATTCCTGCTGCTAAATTCATTGATGTTGTTGTTTTACCTACACCACCTTTTTGGTTCGCTATCGCAATAATCTTTCCCATACTCTTACCTCTATTTTTTAAGATGAATTATCATCTCAACTTCTTCATCTTTATCTTGTGTATCTAGTGATACATCTATTCCTAAATTTTGAATCATTTCTACACATTGGTTGACTGAATTCATAGCTATTTGAACATTTCTTGTAAAACCTTTTGTTTTAGATTTTCGCTTGCGTGGTTGTTTGTTTAAGATGTAATTAATGTATTGTTCACTTTTTTGAACATTCAGTCCCTCTTTTATAATGTGACTATATATTTCTTTTATTCTTTCTTGAGGAACTGATAATAAGGCTCTTGCATGCCTTTCTGTAATTTTGCCACTAATTACTCCTTCTTGAATTTCTTCTGGTAAATTCAATAAGCGTATTTTATTAGCTATAGCTGATTGGGATTTTCCAATCTTTTGTGCTACCTCTTCTTGGGTTAGTTCAGCCTGCCTCATTATCTGAACATAGCTTTTAGCTTCTTCTATTGCGCTAAGATTTTCTCTTTGCACATTTTCTACTAAAGCCATTTGGGCAGCCTGCTCTTCGCTTGGTGACATAACATAACAACTTACTTCATTAAAGCCGGCTAATATACAAGCTCTATATCTTCTTTCCCCAGCGATAATTTCATAATAGTTCTCATCTTTTCTAACTGTTATAGGTTGGATAAGCCCGTTTTCTTTTATCGACTGCGCCAATTCGAATAAAGCTTCTTCATCAAAATGAATACGCGGTTGATAACGAGATGGTCGTATTTTATCAATCGGTATTTTAATGACTTTATCTTCTTTCTTTTCGTATATATCTTTTAATACATTTCCTATCTGCATTTTGTCCTCTATTTCAACGGTTTCTTTTTTATTAAGCTATATGATCGTGGATAATTAAGTGGTGTATTAGATATTTTCTTATAGAATAAATTAATTCTTGTTCCACTATTTGCTAATTCATATTCTTGTCTATAATCTAGTTTTGCACCTAACATTTCAATAGCTTTAATAGCATCATTATTTTCTTCGTCTCCTTTTATTCCTTTCATAGCTAAAAAATATCCATCTTTTTTAACTAAAGGAATACATAATTCGCTTAGTATATTTAAATTAGCTACAGCTCTCGCGCAAACTACATCATATATTTCTCTATTTTCTTTTACATAATCTTCGCTTCTCTCGTTGATAGCTTGAATATCTTTTAGATCTAATTCTTTAATCACTTCATTTAGAAAATTTGTTTTTTTATTAATTGGTTCTAATAATGTCATTTCATAATTTGGATTAAAAATCTTAAATATCATTCCAGGAAAACCTGCTCCGCTACCTACATCAATTACCTTTCCTTCTTTAGGTAATAATTCAAGTGGAATAATACAATCATAAAAATGCTTTTCTATTACTTCCTCTTCTTTACTAATGGCAGTTAAATTTATCTTTTCATTCCACAATGAAAGTAGCTCATGATATTTTTTGAGTTTATTAATCATATCTTCAGTAATATTTATTCCTATTACTTCGCTTTTATTTATTAATTCTTGATAATTCATTGTGGATAACTATTATTTCTACATTTGTTTATAAATTATTTATCAACATATGTGGATAATATTTTATTCTACATCTGTTAAAAAGTCGCTATTTGGAAGGGTTTCTATCCATGCACAGAAGGCTCTCCATTCTGGTAAACGGTGTGTTTTTCTTTGGTGATAAATGGTCTTTAATTGGCGATAATTTGTCGTCATTCTAGCAGTCAATCTAAAGCCCGCAGGATTAGAATATAAGATTTCTAAATATTGTTTAGTAGCTAGATCCATTAAAGTTGTTACATCTTTACCTTCTTCTTTTCTTGCTTTTATATCTTCTTGTAGCTCATTATATGCAGCTACCTTCTCTTTCATTATTTCTACAATCCTTGGATCGGTATATTCTATATATGCATTATCTAAATCAAATTTTGTAATTCTATGCATTGTTGATTGTGAACTTACAAAATCAAGAAAATGATATCTTTCCGCTTCTACCCATGCTTTATTAGTAAAAGTTAAATCAAATTGCACAACAATACCATTTAAAAAATTATCATGTCCGCTACCCGTCTTAGCATTAGCTAATTTCTTGGTAGTAGGAGTTATTTCGGTTGTTATTTTACTTAAATCAGTAGCCATAGGATATTTTGAACCTTTTACTGACTCTTCTAATCCATATACTTTCACTTCTGATACTACTTCTTCATAATTCATATACTTTTCCCCTTTCCTTGTTTAATCGCAATTGATAATACTGCTAAGTCTGCAGGATTAACTCCAGATATTCTTGAAGCTTGGCCAAATGTCTCTGGCTTATAATTCTTTAATTTTTGCCTTCCTTCTAAAGATAAGTTATCAACTTCATCATAATTGAAGTCAACGCCAAGCTTTATATTTTCCATATCTTCTAGTTTCTTAGCTTCTCTTTTAGCTTTTTCTATATAGCCATCATATTTAATATCAATATCACATTGTTCAGCTACTTCTTCATCAATACCTATATTTTTTATCTGAAATAGATCTTTTGTATGTAATTTAGGCCTTTTTACTAGATTTATTCCACTAATTCCTTTATGTTCTAAGTTTTCATAGCCTTGTTTTTTTAGATATTCGCTAACTATCTCTTCATCTTCGATAAATATTGTATTTTCTAATACTTCTTTAGCTTTTTTTATTGCTTCCTTCTTTAATAAATAACGATTATATTTATCATCATTTACTAAACCAACCTCTTTACCGATATCTATTAATCTATCTTCAGCATTATCATGCCTTAGTAATAATCTAAATTCAGCCCTGCTAGTTAATAATCTATATGGCTCTAAAGTGCCTTTAGTAGTTAAATCATCTATTAAGACACCTATATAAGCTTCATCCCTTCTTAATATTATTGGTTCTTTACCATCTAGCTTTCTTACCGCGTTAATCCCAGCCATCAAACCTTGCCCAGCTGCCTCTTCATAACCTGAGGTACCATTAACTTGGCCTGCAGTAAATAGGTTTTTTATAATTTTATTTTCTAAACTTGGCTTCATTTGGATTGGATCAATTGCGTCATATTCAATCGCATATGCATATTTTTTAATAATACAATCCTCAAAACCTGGTAAAGTTCTGGTAATTCTTTCTTGAACATCTCTAGGTAAAGATGTTGAAAATCCTTGAATATAGGTAGTATCCATAGATAAAGATTCAGGCTCTAAAAATAATAAATGTCTTGGTTTATCGCTAAATCTTACTAATTTATCCTCTATTGATGGGCAATATCTAGGCCCAACCCCCTTTACAACACCTGAATACATACTAGATTTATTAAGATTATCCATAATAATCTTATGCGTTTCTTCTGTTGTATTAGTTTGATAACACATTACCTGTTTATCAAAAGGTAATATTTCTTTTGTATCACTTGAAAAACGAAGGAATAAATCTGTCCCTGGTTCTTTCCTCGTTTTAGAAAAATCTATTGAAGAAGTTAAGATACGAGGAGGAGTACCTGTTTTTAAACGAAATGTTTTAAGTCCGATATCTCTTAAAGATTCAGATAACTTTGTGGTAGTTGTTTCTAGATCAGGTCCGCCTGGCGTTACTTCTGAGCTAATCATATTAACTCCAGCCATATATGTTCCTGTAGTTAAGATAATTATTTCCGAGGAAATAATTCTTCCATCCTTTAATTCAACAGATTCAACAATATTATTTGGTGCATTTAGTTTTATAGCCATCCCTTCAATCACATCTAAATTATCTTGATTCAAACATACATCTCTCATATATTTTGAATATTCTAATTTGTCAGATTGAACTCTTAAAGCTCTTACTCCTGGCCCTTTTGCGCTATTAAGCATTTTA
>CACZTC010000186.1 GCA_902784015.1 uncultured Erysipelotrichaceae bacterium
AAAAAAAGAAAAATCAATGGTTGATATGTTTGTAACTATTGAAGGTGAAGATTGGAATAAAGCTATACAAAAAGCTTTTAATAAACTCGCTAAAAATGTAACTGTTGATGGTTTTAGAAAAGGTCAAGCACCAAAGAATATTATTGAAAAAAGAGTATCTAAAGCTGAAATATTCTATCAAGCAATAGATGATAACGCTAATGATTGGATGCGTAAAGCTTTTGAAGAAAATGATTTAACACCTATTTCCCAACCAACATTAGATATTAAAGAAGTAAATGATGATAAAGCTGAATTAGTTTATACTTTTGCGGTTATGCCAGAAGTTAATATTAAAGATTATGATGGTCTTACATATAAAGTAGAAGATTATAGTGTTAGTGAAGAAGAAATTAATAAAGAAATCGAAAGAATGAGAGAGAATTTTGCTGAATATGAATTAAAAGAAGGCAAAGCTGAAAATGGTGATACTGTAAATATTGATTATAAAGGTTTTAAAGATGATGTAGCTTTTGAAGGTGGAGAAGCTACAAATCATAATTTAGTTTTAGGTTCTGGTAGTTTTATTCCAGGTTTTGAGGATCAATTAGTCGGTAGTAAAGAAGGAGATGAAGTTGAAGTAAAATTATCTTTTCCTGAAGATTATCCAAGTGAAGAATTAAAAGGAGCTCCAGTAGTATTTAAAGTTAAAGTTAATGAAGTAAAACAAAAAGTATTACCTAAACTTGATGATGATTTTGCGAAAGATTTAAATATGAAAGAAGTAGAATCTTTAGATGATTTAAAGAATAATACAAAGAATAGATTAGAAACATCTAAGAAAGTTCAAAATGAAGCTAGTGCAAATGAAGCTTTATTAGAACAATTATTAGAAAAAGTTGAAGTTGAAATACCAGATGTAATGATTGAAGATGAAGTACAAGGCCAAATAAATCAAATGGCTAGTCAAATCCAAACATATGGTATACAGTTTGATCAATATCTACAAATGATGAATAAAACATTAGATGATTTAAAAGCAGATTATCAAGATCAAGCTTATAAAACAGTAAAAACGCGTCTAGCTTTACAAGCTATAGCAAATAAAGAGAATTTACAACCAAGTGAAGAAGATATTAATGAAGAATATCAAAAGATAGCTGATCAATATCAAATGGATGTAGAGAATATTAAAAAATATATCTCAGAAGATATGATTAAGTATGATGTTCAAAGTAGTAAAGCACTTGATTTTGTAAAAGAATTAGCTCAAAAATAGGACGCATTGCGTCTTATTTTATAAAAGAAAGGGGGCTGTAATATGGAGAAATTAAAGAATATTAAAATTCCAGTAGTTTGTACACGAGGCATTGTTATATTTCCAGGACTAGATGTAAAAATTGAAGTAGGAAGGCCTAAATCTATAAATGCTATTAGAGTAGCAGAAGATGAATATGCAGGATATTTATTAATCGTATGTCAAAGAGATATTATGGTTGAAGATCCTCATCAAAGTGATGTTTATGAATATGGTACATATGTAAAAATAAAGATTTCTCGCAAAAGAGAAAACTTTATGATGGTTACTTTTACCGGCTTACAAAGAGCTAAAATCAATAGTATTGAAGAAACTAATGAATTAATGTATGCAGATATTACCTTATTAGATAATATTCATGGTAATCATGAAGAAGAAGTAGCTTTAGTAAAAACTATTATTAATCAATTAGAAGGCTCTACAAGCTTAGGTACTGTATTTCCACTTGAAGTAGTACGTCAATTATCTCAAGGTGTTAATGCAACATTATTAACCGATCAATTCTCTCAATATTTTCAAATGGATCAAGAAACAAGACAAAAGTTATTAGAAGAATTAAATGTTAATGAAAGATTATTAATGATTCTTGAAGAATTAGAAAAACAACAACGTTTTTCACAAATAGAAGATGATATTAATTCTAAAGTTAAAGAAAGAATTGATGATAGTCAAAAAGAATATTATTTAAGAGAACGTTTAAAAGCTATTAAAGAAGAATTAGGTGATGTTTCTAATATCACTGATGATACCGCTGAAATAAGAGAATTAATAGAAAATAATCCATATCCTGAGCATGTTAAAGAAAAAGCTTTAGAAGAATTAAGAAGATATGAGATGTTACCTCCTGGTAGCGGAGAGGCAAGCGTTGAAAGAAGTTATTTAGATTGGCTTTTGAAAGTTCCTTGGTGGCAAGAAACTGATGATAATGATGATCTACAAAGTGTTAGAGATGTATTAGATGAAGATCATTATGGCTTAGAAAAAGTAAAAGATAGAATAATGGAATATTTAGCTGTTAAACAAATGACAGGCACTTTAAAAGCGCCAATTTTATGTTTAGTTGGTCCTCCAGGTGTTGGTAAAACATCTTTAGCTAAATCTATTGCGAGAGCTTTAAATCGTAAATTTGTCAAAATGTCTTTGGGTGGCGTGAGAGATGAAGCTGAAATAAGAGGACATAGAAGAACATATTTAGGATCTTTACCAGGTAGAGTTATACAAGGGATGAAAAAAGCTACTGTTATTAATCCTGTTTTTCTAATTGATGAATTAGATAAATTAGGAGCAGATTATAAAGGAGATCCTAGTGATGCTTTATTAGAAGTATTGGATCCTGAACAGAATTCTTTATTCTCTGATCATTATTTAGAAGAACCATATGATCTTTCAAAAGTAATGTTTATCGCAACAGCTAATTATTTAGAGAATATACCAGCACCTCTAAGAGATAGATTAGAAATTATTCAATTACCTTCATATACAGAAATTGATAAAGTAAATATTGCGATAAATCATTTAATTCCAAAACAACTTGAAGCAAATGGTTTAAAAAATAATCAATTTAAATTAGAAGAAAATGAAATTCTATATATTATTCGTCATTACACTAGAGAAGCAGGTGTAAGACAATTAGAAAGAATGATAGCTAGCTTATGTCGTAAAACTGTATTAGCCATATTAAAAGATGGTAAAAAATCTATAACTGTTAAAAAGCCATTAGTAAAAAAATGGCTTGGTAAAGAGATATTTGAATATGGTTCTAAAGAGAAAAAGAATCAAGTAGGTATTGTTACAGGCTTAGCTTATACAGAATTTGGTGGCGATGTTTTATCTATCGAAGTTAATTATTTTGAAGGTAAAGGTAAATTATCTTTAACTGGACAATTAGGTGATGTTATGAAAGAAAGTGCTGAAATTGCTTTAGATTATATCAAAGCGCATGCACATGAATTAAAAATTGATCCTAAATTCTTTGATAATCATGATATTCATATTCATGTTCCTGAAGGTGCTGTTCCAAAAGATGGACCAAGCGCAGGTGTAACTTTAACAACTGCTTTAGTATCTGCTTTAAGTGATACACCAGTATATTGTGATTTAGCTATGACTGGAGAAGTGACTTTAAGAGGTAATGTATTACCAATAGGTGGATTAAGAGAAAAATCTTTAGCAGCTCATAGAGTTGGTATTAATCGTATTTTAATACCTAAGAATAATATTAGAGATTTAGATGATATTCCTGAACAAGTAAAAGATAGTATTACTTTTATACCTGTTGAAAATGTTTCACAAGTTTTAAAGGAAGCTTTGGTTAAATAATGAAATATTATGATGCAGAATTGATTGCGACTGCTGCGAATAAATCGCAGTGGCCGCAATCTTCTTTAAATGAAATAGCCTTTGTAGGTAGATCTAACTCGGGTAAAAGTTCAATTATTAATTCACTTATTAACCGAAAGAATTTAGCATACTCAGGCAAAACCCCAGGTAAAACAAGATTATTAAATTTTTATAAAGTTAATAATGAAATAGTATTTATGGATGCTCCTGGCTATGGTTATGCAATCAAAGATAAAGAAGCTTCTATTTTCTTTTCTAATTTAATCGATCCATATTTTAAAGAAAGAAATCAATTAAAAGCTTTAGCTTTAGTATTGGATGTTAGAAGAATACCTAATGAAGATGATAAAGTGATGGTTGATTATGCAAAAGCTTTACATTTACCAATTATTGCGATATGTACTAAAAAAGATAAATTAAGTAATAATCAATTAAATAATAATTTATTTAAGATATCTAAAGAATTAAATATTCCTAAAAATAGTTTATTTCCTTGTTCAGCTATAAAAAAAGAAGGAATAAATGAAATCTGGGAAGAGATTAATAAATATATTTAATATCTTAATAATCTTACTCTATGCTACAATATTTTAGATGAAAATATTAATCGCAACCGGTGGTACCGGTGGACATATTTATCCAGCACTTGATTTAGCTTCTATTATTAAAGAAAAAGATAATGAAGCTGAAATCATTTTTTTTG
>CACZTC010000187.1 GCA_902784015.1 uncultured Erysipelotrichaceae bacterium
TAAAAGATTATTTTATAAATCATAATATTGATGAATTAAAGAATATTAATAAAATAATTGATACAAATCCAGTTATCGCAAGTTTAATTGATGAAAAAGTAGTATTGGATGATAATGTTAAAGTTAAGATATTTGATGATAATTTATTTATATCTTCATTTTTAAATGTTGAAGAATTAGCTAAAAAGAATGATACAAAAGTTGAATTAATGAATGTTGATGGGGGATATAATTTTTGTGATTTAAATAATCCGATAATAAAAAGACTAATAAAGTCTTTAGATAATAATCATTATATTTATATTCCTAAATATGATGATAATGAAATAATAATAAAAGCTAAGAATTATTTATGTATGCCTTTAATAATAAATAATAATAATGATAATAATATTTTTGAGGCAATAATTAACTAATCATTTTTAATATCTTCAATAGTTAATGATTCTTCTTTTTCAATATGTTTAAAAGTATATACAACTATTTCTTGTTTAGCTAAAAAGCGGATATCTTTTTTGGCGGTTCCTACACCATTTGATATATCTACTATGAAACTTTCATTAAATTGATGTTTTCCTTTAGTAAAAGTTGTAGCTGCTTCAGGAGAATAATAAGAATAGAATAATAAATTGAATTGGCCACCATGAGTATGCCCACAAATAAAATAATCTACTTTATTTTCATCTATATTAGTTATCGTATCTGGGGTATGGCATAATACTAAAGAATAATTATTATTAGGTACATTTTCAAAAGCATTCAAATGATTAATATCACCATTGATTTCATTATCTAAACCAATTAAAGATATAGAAGCACTTTTTTTATTTCTGATAGCTTTATAAGAATTATGTAATACTTCAAAATTAGCAGGAGCAAATATTTCTTCTATTTCTTTTTGAACAGATTGATTAATTTGATCATTATCACCTAATACAGCAAACTTACCTAAGGGAGCTTGAATATTTGATAAATTTTCAATTAGATTCTCTTTTTGAATATTATTTAAATATATTCCTTCTCCAATTAAGTCGCCACCAAATAAAACAACATCGCAATTAGTTGAATTAATTGTAGAGACTATTTTTTCTAAACGGAAATTATCCATATTCTTTCCATATTCAAGGTCAGTAAAAAAAGCTATTTTTAGATCTTCTATTTGAGGATCTATTAAATCTGAAGATAATATTTCATTTCTAATTACATATGATTTAGGTGCTATATAACAAACATCATAAAAAATATATAAAAAGATAATTAAAGGAAATATAGCTAAAAGAAGATATTTAGTAATATTTTTCATAAAATCTATTATAAATCATAGCACAGGTAAAAAAACACATGATACAATTCTTATATGAATAAAAATAATATTATTTTTTTAGAAGCTTTAATAGATAATCGTGGGATTAGAGAAGGAGCTATAGAATATATTGAATATTTAATAAGAAATAATATTTTTTTTGTGATAGTTAGTGAACAATGTTCACGTAATAAATCGCAAATAATAGAATATTTAACTAAATATGGCTTTCCAATGATAGAAGAAACAAATATATTTACTAGCTCTAATGCCGCTATTAGATGGTTATTATCCAAAGAAATATATAAGAATGTTGCTTATTTAGGCGGTAGAGGCATGAAAGAAGCGATTGAAACTTCACCTTTAGAAATAAATTATACTAATCCTGATGCTGTATTAATTGGTTTAAATAGAGAAGTTAGTTATAAAGATTATAATGATTTTCTCCAATATATTTTAAATAAAGCTCAATTCATTTCTGTAGATGATCGTAAATCACAATTATATGAAGGATTATCTATGATTGGTAATGCAGCGATTGTAAAAATGTTAGAGACAGCATCTAATACTAAAGCCTTAAAATTTGGTAGAGGCAATGAAATGTTGTTGATAGAAGTTATGAAAAATTATGATTTAGATAAAGAAGATACTATTTTAATTAGTGATGAATTCTATTTAGATATATTACCAGCAATGAATTTAGGATTAGAGACAACTTTAATAACTAATGGTAATAGTTTAGAAAAATATGGATTCGATAATAATTTCCATCCTACCCATATAGCGGAAAACTATAAAGGTTTATTAGATTGAATTATGTATTTGTGATAAAATACTTACGTTACGTTGAAAAAGACTATTAGTAGTAAATATTCTTTTAGAGAGGTGAAGGTTGGTGAAATTCACCAGAGTAAATACTATGAACTCATCTTTGGAGTAACCGCAACCATTGCGATATTGATGGAAATAAGAGCACTTAGGTGAACTGAGGTGGTACCGCGCTAATAGCGTCCTTAGATAGGACGTTTTATTTTTGAGGAGGCTAAGATGACATATAATCATAAAGAAATTGAAAAAAAGTGGCAAAATTATTGGCAAGAAAAGGAAACATATAAAACTGATGCATATGATTTTAGTAAACCAAAATTCTATGCTTTAGATATGTTTCCATATCCAAGTGGGGCAGGCTTACATGTAGGTCATCCTGAAGGATATACTGCAACTGATATTATTTCGCGTAAAAAAAGAATGGAAGGCTTTA
>CACZTC010000188.1 GCA_902784015.1 uncultured Erysipelotrichaceae bacterium
AACAACTGAATATGGTGGTTGGTTAGCAGATTTTATGGATAAAGATATTGTTTTATCTTATATCGAGGAAGCTGATAAAATACTGCAAAGTCATGGATCTGATAATGAAAGATATCAACCAAATGATGAATTAAAAACATTATGTCTACAATATGATTTACATATGCAGCAAGGTGAAGTTAAGCATTTAGGAACTGATGCTAATTATGAAACAATGCTAAATATGATTAATCATTTAAAAGATAAAGTTGAAATAGAATGTTTAGCTAATGTAATTGATGTTAATAAAGATACACATGAAGTAATTTATATAAAAGATAAAAAAGAAATCACAATAAAAGGAGAAGCTATTGCTTTTGCGGTAGGTCGTGTGGGTAATAGAATGTTCTCTAATTGGTGCGATAAAAATAATATTAAATTATCTAATAACCAAGTGGATGTTGGCGTTAGAGTTGAATTACCTTATGAAGTATGGAAGCATTTCTCTAATAAAATATATGAACCTAAAATCTACTATAAAGCTGGTCATTATGGTGATACAACAAGAATGTTCTGTTTTAATGAAAGAGGGCATGTTGTAACAGAAAATAGTGATGGTGTTTTAACAGTTAATGGTCATTCATATAAAGATAAAAATAAACAAAGCAACAATTCTAATTTCGCTTTATTATGTAGTACACACTTTACTGAACCATTTAATGAACCTGTCGAATATGCCAGAGATATAGCTAGTTTAGCTAATAAAATAAGTGGGGGTTATGTATTAATTCAAAGATTAGGTGATTTAGAAATAGGTCGAAGATCTACTGCATCAAGAATTGCGCAAAGCTCAGTTAAGCCTACTTTAGATGCAATTCCAGGAGATTTATCTTTATGTATGCCTAAAAGACAATTAGATAATATTGTTGAAACATTACATGCTTTAGATAAAGTAGCGCCAGGTACTGCTAATCAAGATACTTTATTATATGGAATTGAATGTAAATATTATAGTGCTAGACCAAGTCATAATAATTTTGAATTAGAAGGTACAGATAAAATCTATGCTTTGGGTGATGGTGCTGGTTTTACAAGATCTCTATCTCAAGCAGCCGCAAATGGTTTAATAGTAGCCGATAATATACTCAAATAAAAAATCGGAACGACAGGATTTGAACCTGCGACCCCTTGAACCCCATTCAAGTGCGCTACCAAACTGCGCTACGTTCCGGTAATCATTATTCTAGCATATTAAAAACTTATTAATGATTGTGATATAGTCACAGATTAATAAGTTTTTTTAATTTACTATAAGTATATATTTAGGAGGATAAAAATATGGAAATCAAATTAACAGATAGTAATTTTAATAAAGAAGTTATAGATAGTAAAGGAAAAGTATTAGTAGATTTTTGGGCTAGTTGGTGTAGACCATGTAGAATGTTAGCGCCGATCGTAGAAGAATACGCAAATAAGCACAATGATATTAAAGTAGGTAAGGTTAATATCGATGAAGAAAGAGAATTAGCTATACAATACCAAATAATGAGTATACCAACCTTAATTATGTTTGAAGATGGTAGGCCAACACAAATACATACTGGCTTTACTGATCTTGACGGTTTAGAAAGAGAATTCAAATAGAATAATGATACAATTTATTCTAGATAAGAATATAACCCTAAGGGGAGAATGGGTATTATGAAAAAAAGAAAAACAATTATCATTGGTGGGGTAGCTGGCGGAGCTAGTACAGCTGCTAGATTAAGAAGATTAGATAGCGAAAGAGAAATAGTATTACTTGAAAGAGGTGATTATATTTCTTTTGCGAATTGTGGTTTACCTTATCATATAAGTGAAGTTATTGAAGATAGAGAAGAACTTCTGATAATGACGCCAGAATTAATGACAGCACGTTTTTTAATTGATGTTAGAGTGCATCATGAAGCAATTAAAATCGATAAAGAAAATAAAACTATAACTATTAAAAATATTGATGATGAAAGTATATATGAAGAAAGATATGATGATTTAGTAATCGCTACAGGTGCTTCATCTTTGCGACCTAATATTCCTGGCATTGACTCAAAGCGCATACTTACTCTTTCAAATGTTGCAGATATGGATAGAATCAAAGCGCTTGTTGATACAGATGAGATTAAAGATGTAGCTGTTATTGGTGGAGGCTTTATTGGCTTAGAGATGGCAGATAATCTTCATAAAGCTAATAAGAATGTTTCCATCATTGAAGCAGTTAATCAAGTAATGGCACCATTAGATTATGAAATGGCTCAATTATTACATGAGAATATCTTACGCAATAAAGTAGCACTATATTTGAATGATGGTGTAGCATCATTTGAAGATAGTGATAAAGTGAATGTCCTTTTAAATAGTGGTAAAAAGATTGAAGTAGATTTGGTAATTCTTTCAATTGGTGTTAGACCTAATAGTCAATTAGCTAAAGATGCCGGCTTAGCAGTTAATGAAAGAGGCGGTATCATTGTTGATGAAAGAATGAGAACAAGCGAAAAAGATATATATGCAGTGGGAGATGTTATTGAAGTAGAAGATTATATATTTAATGATCGCACAATGATACCTTTAGCTGGTCCTACTAATAAACAAGGAAGAATATTAGCTGATAATTTAGCAGGTAAAGATTCTATTTATAAAGGTACACAAGGTACATCTATAGCTAAAGTATTTGATTTAACAGCAGCTTCTACAGGAGCTAATGAAAAATCATTAGCTAAGCATTCTTTAATAAAAGGTAAAGATTATGAAACATTAATTATCAAACAGAATTCTCATGCAGGCTATTATCCTGGCGCTACATCAATGATTATTAAATTAATTTTTTCAAAAGACGGTAATAAGATTTATGGTGCTCAGATAGTAGGAAAAGAAGGAGTGGATAAAAGAATTGATACCATCGCTACTGTTATAAGATTAAATGGTAATATCCAAGATTTAAAAGAATTAGAATTAGCTTATGCTCCACCATATTCTTCAGCTAAAGATCCTGTTAATATGGCTGGTTTTGTTGCAGATAATATATTGAATGGCTTAGTTTCTATAGCTGAGTGGGATAGTATAGAAAAAGATAAGGATAGTATTGTCTTAGATGTAAGAGAAGATAGTGAAGTTGCTGCATGTGCATTAAAAGAATATATTCATATTCCATTAGGCGAATTAAGAGATAGATTAGATGAATTAGATAAAAATAAGGAATATATAATAATGTGTGCGATTGGCGTTAGAGCTTATAATGCAGCGCGAATTCTAGCACAAAATAGCTTTGAAAATGTTAGTATATATCCTGCAGGAATAGGTTTCTATAAATCGACTCATATAAAGGTATAAATCATGAAAGATATAAAAGAATATCTAAAAGAAATACCATTTTGGAATAATTTGACAAAATCAGAGAAAGATAACTTAATTAAGTTTTCGCAAATTAGAACTTATGAAAAAGGTAATATTATACATTCACGTAACCAAGAATGTTTAGGCTTAATTAAAGTTATCGAAGGTAATGTCAGATGTTTCATGATGTCTGAAGAGGGTAGAGAGATAACCCTTTATCAGATGAAAGAAGGAGATTTAGATGTTCTTTCAGCATCTTGTGTCTTAAGTCAAATTACATTTGAAACACAAATGAGGGCTTATGATGATTGTGAATTATTAGTAATGCCTTCACTATATCTTTCAGAATTGAAAGAAAAGAATTTAATTGTGAGATGTTATATATTTGAATTATTATCAGAAAGGTTTTCTGATGTAATGGGTACAATTCAAAGAATCTTATTCACAAGAATCGATAGTCGCATCGCTTTATATTTAACTAGTATAGCTAAGAATAATAATACAAATTTAATTAAAATAACTCATGAAGAAGTAGCTAGAGAAATAAATACATCTCGCGAAGTAGCTTCGCGCATTCTAAAACAATTAGAAGAAGAAGGCACCATAAAATTGCAGCGTGGTAGTATCGAGATTATAAAGATGGCTGAGCTAGAAGAATATTATTAAAAAAAAGAGTCCTAATAGAATTCACTATTAGGACATTTTTTTATGAATATTTTAAGACCATTTCATATACTTTTTTATAATTCTTTTCGCGTTCTTTAGTAATAATATTTTGAAGTGCTTTTATGACTTTTGGGTCATCAAATAGGGCTACTACATATGGTGCATATCTAGTTCCGGAACCATCTCTAAATTCTTGAATAACTTCTTCAAGAGTTTTTGATTGTTTATAACTTCTTCCAACATCATCAGTAGCAGCATCCAAACAGTCAGCAACACTAATAATATCTATAATAATTCTTTCTGGTAATTTCGAATAATCCTCTTCAGGATAACCACCTTTCATATTGTAAAAACGGTGATGGAATTTCGCGATATTAGCATATTTTGCGGTAGGTTTATGTTTAAGCAATATTTCACTACCAACTACAGGATGAGTTTTAATTAATGAAAATTCAATTGGCATTAGGCTTCTACCATAAGTCATAATGAATTCAATCACAAATATTTTGCCAAAGTCATGACATAAAGAAGAATGATTAGCGAAATATATAATATCTTTTTGATGATTCAATACAGTTTTAACAGTTTTATAGTTATTGAAGCCAATAAAGCGCTCTGGTTCTTTTTTCAATAATTCTTTTGTGAGTAATTGAGCTATATCAGAAACAGTTAATGAATGCACAAAAGTAGGAGGATTAAAAGCAGATATAATACTCAATAATAATTCTTCGAAATCATTATTCTCATTATCTATATCAATATAACCATTTAGTAATCCAACTAAATAGGAGATTGTTGATGAGAAACTACCTTCGTTTGGCATATGGTATAGATATCTAATAATACCAGCATAATAGTTTCTTATATGTTTTATATCCTCTTCATTTGCTTTCTTATGATCTATAACAGATATATATTCACTAACAGCTAATAGATTAGTAACATTATCATGTAAAGATAATATATTTGATTTTCTTTTACCTATGATAGAGCGTAATAATTCTTTATATTTTTGTAGGGAAACAAGACCATTTAAATAATATATTCTAGCTTCATATAGTTTTAATACTACTCTAGGACTATAATTAGAGAATATTTCTTCATTCTTTTCCCAAAGATCCATTAACTCTTCATGATAGCCTAATAATTCTTTTAATTGTTTTTTATTAAAGCCACGAATATTATTTAATTCTGTTAAACTATCAAAATATTCTAGGGTTCTAAAGCGATGATAATCCCAATTATAATTTGGAGCTTCTTCACGATAGAATTTATCATCTGCTAAAGCTAATGATTTTCTAAGTGTTGCGATATCTTCTTCATTGATACTTTCATCACCATATTTATCACTACGATGGTAAAGAGCACAAATATATCTAGAATTAATTAATACTAAATGTTTTGTTTCATCATCAGGTAAACTAGCAAATTTCTTTTTTTGAAGATATTTAATAATTTCTTTAGCTGCTTTGATACCTTGATCTCTATATATATAACAAGTATTGTCACAATTATCTAATCTATGTGCAAGATACATCATCGCAAAAGAAGCCTCTACCTTTTGGTCTAATGCATAGATTATGTCTTTTATATCATTCTTTTGATAAGCATCATCTAATTGTTTTTCAGTTATTTGATAGCAGAGAGGAATATCTACATCTTCCATCTTTTTTGCGTTAAATAAAGATTTAGAAAAAGATTTGAGAGCTGTAGCTTCAGTTTTAGTTAATAAGCCTTTTTTATTTAATATTTTATTAAAATAAGCTTTATATATATAATTCTTTTCTTCTGATAATTCACGTATTTTTTCGAAATTCTTATGTAATTGTTGTTGATATTGGGTGCCACTTTTAATCTTTTCGACATTTGGAGACGATAAAACCCGTATCTTTGAAGATAATTGAATATAGCGATTGAATACTTGATCTAATTCACTCTTAGTCATAGCACCTTATTATAACAATTTTTAAGTATGGTAATAAACGTCAATAATGGTAATATACAAGCTTTTATCTAATGAATATAGTCATTAATTATGATAATATGTATAACTATAGGAGAAATATGAAGTATTTATTCATTGAAAATGCAGATATTAATGAAGTTGATGATTTCGTTATAAATAATAGCCAAAATAGCTTATTACAATGCTCTTCATGGCGAGAAGTTAAGAATAATTGGGAATCAGTTATTACTTGTGTCAAAGAAGATAATAAAATTGTGGCTAGCGCTTTAATGTTAATTAGGGATGTACCTTTAGGTAAAACATTAGTTTATATACCAAAAGGGCCAGTAATGGATTACAACAGTGATGAACTAGTTACTTTTATGATTGATAATTTAGTAGCTATAGCTAAAAAAAGAAAAGCTATAGCTTTGCGCTTTGATCCAGTTGTTATTTCAAGAAAGTATTTTTATAAAAATAGAAATGCAGATATTAAAAGGGAAAATGAAGAAGTAATTAGCTTACTCGCAAAGCTTAAAGCTAAACATAAAGGTTATACAACATTAATACATGAAAGTACCCAACCTCGCTATAATGCCATGATGGAAGTAGATGATGATTGGCTTGAAAAAGTAGATCATAAAACTATTAAATGTATTAATGGTGCTAAAAAGCATGGGGTAAGTGTATATGAAGGTAGAGAATATCTAAAAGAATTCTATGAAATGATTAGTTTTACAGAAAATAGAAAAGGGATAGCTTTAAGATATTTACCATATTATGAAAATATGATGGACGTATATGGCGATAAAGCTATATGCATGGTCGCAAAAGTTGATTTTAATAAACAAGAAGAATTGATCAAAGCTAGTTTAGAAGAGATTCAAGTTAAGCTAAAAGATGATTCTCTTACAAAAAAAGCTAGAAAAGCTTTAGAACAATCACTTGTGAATGAAGAAAAAGAAGTTAATAAGATTGCGGAAGATAGGAAGAAAGCGGGTAGTGATATAGTGACTACTTGTGGGATTTTTGCGGTATATAACGATAATTTAATGGAATTATTATATATGGGCAACAATCCTGATTTCATGCGTTATCATTCAAGTTATTTATTATATGCTTCTTGTATAGAGAGATGTAAAGAATTAGGAATCAAGAATTGTAGCTTTGGTGGTATCGAAGGTACACTTGATGATGGTTTAACATTATTTAAATCTAATTGGCCAATGCAAGTAGAAGAATATATTGGCGAATTCAATATTGTTTTTGATAAATTATTATATTTTGGTTTTGAAAAAGTATATCCATTCTTTAAAAAAGTAGGGATGGTTTTTAGAAATAAATAATAATGATAGAATAATTAGGGAAATTAATATTATATATGTTAAAAAAAATACTTATAATATGTCTATTTTTAATAGAGCCCATCAAATTTTTTAATGGTTATCATCAGACAACAAAAATAGAATTTGAGGGAATAAACGAGACTTGTTATGGAACATTATTAGCTAATGTTACAGTTGTTGGTGCTTTATCTACGCAAATTGATAATGATACAAGAGCACCAGAAAATGTCACAAAAGCTTTTAAAGAATATAAAGATGTAGATAACTATTTCTATTTAAACTACTTACAAGATGTAAGTGGTGGTTTATTACATTGGTCTTATTATCCGCCAGAGAAATTTAAAGTTTTATTATATTTCCCTGATAGTGATAGATTTGTGGTGAGTGACACTATAAATACTAGATATGCATTAACTAGTACATATAAAGCAACTATTAATAATGGATATATTAATTTAAGCCGAAATTATAATTATATGAAGATGATTATAATAACGCTATTTAGAGTATTGATAGGTATAATATTAGCTTTATTGATGACATTATTAGTAGGTAGACCATTAAGGAATGATTATAAATATCCATTTTTAACTAATATTATCTTTCATATTATTCTTAATATATTAATATCTATATATAGTTTTAAAAATGGATTTACGATAGTTGAATATATTACATTTATATGGATACCTTATGTATTATTCTTCATATATCAAGGTTATAAATATAAAAATGAAGCTGGTTCAATAAGAGTACCATTCTTCTGTTCCTTTTTATCTAATCTATTTGTATATATCATATTTTTATTACTAGTAGATTTTGTGCCAACATTATTTACTATTGCGTAAATAGGAGGTTTAAAAATGAGTGAAGCTAAAATAAAACTTATCAAAGTTGATACTGATAATTTTGATGATTTAATAGATCTTTCTCCAGGCGAGGAGGGGAAGCATTTTGTGGCTTCGAATATTTATAGTCTTGCGGAAGCTTATGCAAATAATGCGGAAGGTAAATTTGCGCAACCTTTTGGTATTTATTTAGATGATAAACCTATTGGCTTTTTGATGATTGGGTTTAGTAATCTTGACGAAGAAGATATGAAATATGTTGATAAATATCCTTTTCTTGAAAATAGTTATTTATTCTGGCGCTTTATGATAGATGAAAAATATCAGAATAAAGGTTATGGGAAAGAAGCTATGAGCTTAGCTATGGATTATATTCGCTCTTTTCCAAATGGTGAAGCTGAATATTGTTGGTTATCATATGAGCCAGAAAATGAAAAAGCAAGGTATTTATATAAATCATTTGGTTTCATAGAAGAAAAAGAGATGCCTGAAGGATGGGATGAAATACCTGCTGTATTAAAATTATAAATAGATTGGAAATAGAGATTAATCTCTATTTTTCTTAAAAAAACAGACTATTTGTCTGTTCCATATTTTTTCATATGTTTTTTAATCGCATTAAATGTTTTATCACTAATATAGTGTTCGATGCGACATGCATCATTAGTTGCAGTCTCTTCATCAACACCAATATTAATAAAAAGCTGTCTAAGAACAGTATGGCGTTCATATATACGTTTAGCTAAATCTAAACCACTCTTAGATAATAATATATTGCCATTATCTTCTTTAGTAATATAACCTTCTTTTTTAAGTAGGCCTAAACCGCGAGTGATAGAAGGTTTAGAAAAGCCCATATATTCTGCGACATCTATGCTTCTAACAATACTAGATTGTCGCGAAAGAACATATATTGTTTCTAAATACATTTCTCCAGATTCTTGTAATGACATAGATTATTAGTCTCCTTTTATATACTATAACTTATTATTAAATATATTAAAAATGTATTGCCTCGAAGTTGTGATAAGTACGTAGAAGGGTACCTTGACAAGTTGAAAAGTACTACTTATAATTGATGTAGTTAGCGTAGGCTAACTATTATTGATATTAATAGTTAGCGTATGCTAATTAGCAAAAGAGAGTGACATGATTCCATTAATATATGCAGATATTAATAAACCTCTAATCATCAAAAAGATCGGAGGTAACCTGGAAGAGAAAAAGCATTTAGAAGATCTAGGTTTTAATGTAGGCACACAAATAATGATTATATGTTCGATTGGTGACAATCTAATAGTCAAAGTTAAAGACAGTAGGATTGCGCTAAGTGATATATTAGCTAGAAAAATAATGGTATAAACTCGGAGGTCAAAAATGAAAACACTAAGAGATATTAATATTGGTAAAACTGTAAAAGTGGTTAAGCTTCATGGGGAAGGGGCTATCAAAAGAAGAATAATGGATATGGGCATTACCAAGAATACAGAAATATTTGTAAGAAAAGTGGCACCTTTAGGTGATCCTATAGAAATTATGGTAAGAAATTATGAATTATCATTACGCAAAGCAGATGCAGCAATGATAGAAGTTGAGGAGGTTGAATAATGGGTATACGTATTGCGTTAGCAGGAAATCCTAATAGTGGTAAAACAACACTCTTTAATGCGCTTACTGGTTCTAATCAATTTGTGGGTAATTGGCCAGGCGTGACGGTCGAAAAAAAAGAAGGAAAACTAAAAGGACATGAAGATGTAATAATTACTGATCTTCCTGGTATTTATTCTTTATCACCATATACTTTAGAAGAAGTTGTAGCTAGAAATTATTTAATTAATGAGAGGCCTGATGCCATATTAAATATTATTGATGGTACTAATATTGAAAGAAATCTATATTTGACTACACAATTAACAGAATTAGGTATTCCCGTTATTGTGGCTGTAAACATGATGGATATTGTTGATAAGAATGGTGATGAAATTAATATAGAAGAGCTTTCAAAAAGATTAGGATGCAAAGTAGTAGATATATCTGCGCTTAAAGGGGAAGGTGTATCAGAGGCAGCAGAAGAAGCAATTAAAGTAGCACAAAATGATAAAACTATTCCTCTACATAGATTCTCTGGACCTGTTGAACATGCAATAGCACATATTGAAGATGCTGTTGTTAATGATATGCCTGAGGAAAGAAAACGATGGTATGCAATAAAAGTATTTGAAAGAGATGATAAAGTAATTGAACAATTGAATATTTCACCAGAAACACTTAAACAAATTGAAAGTGATATTCAATTGGCTGAAAGAGAATTAGATGATGACTCAGAAAGTATTATTACAAATGAAAGATATATCTATATCGCAGAAGTTATTAAATCATGTTATAAAAAGAAAAATATTGGCTTATTATCAACTTCAGATAAGATAGATAGAATTGTTACAAATAGATGGTTAGGTTTAC
>CACZTC010000189.1 GCA_902784015.1 uncultured Erysipelotrichaceae bacterium
CTTTGTTTAGTTACATTACCATATTGTTCAGTGATTTCTTTTGTATGATTCATAACATATTCACAACATGCCTGTAAATCTTTAAGATCAATTATTTCTAAACCAAAACCATTACCATCTGGATCAAATTCTTCAGCCCATTTAAAGATAATATTTAAGACACCTTCTTGAGCATCAGATAATTCTAAAATACGTGATAATAATAAAGGATTCATTTCCTGTAAGATAGTTCTAATTGGATGTCCTAATTCTCTATAAACATCATAAAAATGTACTGGATAAGAACGTGTATCAAATTCATCTATACCCATAGAATCTAGTCTATCTTGAATGATAGATTTATCACCTTCAACAATCATGCCACTTAAATCACGTTTAATATCACAAATTAATGTTGGAACACCTAATTCTGATAATGATTCAGCTATAACTTTTAAAGTTACAGATTTACCTGTACCAGTAGCACCACTAATAATGCCATGTCTATTTAGCATATTAGGTAAAATATAAATCTCTTTTTCATTACTTTTTCCAACTAGGATTTTATCTTCTTTAATCATGATCATTTTCTCCTTCACATATTTCTATATAACCTTTATTTCTTATTTTTAATTTTTGACAACAATTATCACCAAAAGCTAATTCCATTGTATTTATATAATCTTCAGTTACATCTTTAGGCACAAAAGCTATTATTGTACCTTTAAAGCCTCCTCCATGTATGCGATAAGCTCCTTCATCTCCTAAAACTGCATAAGATAAAGCTAAAGCAATAGCTATTTCTTCATTAAATTTATCATTAGGAATAATAACATTTTGTAGATACATCCAAGAAGACTTTCCTGATTCATTAACTAATTCTAAAAAGTAATCGATATCTTTAGCTTTTAAAGCCTCTGCTTGATCAAATACTCTTTCGGTTTCATACATGAAATGAAATGATCTAAGAAATGCTCTATCACCACATTTTTCTCTAATCTTTTTAACATTATCAATTAGATCATCTATTGTTAAAGTGCTTAATACAGATTCATTTAACTGCATCGCTACACCTTTCATTTCTGTAGGAATAGAGCTATATTCTTCGCTTAAATCATCATGTGAAGAATTAGTATTAGTAAGAATTAAATCATAATTGAATTCTTCTAAATCTAAATCAATTGTTTCAATTTCAGGATAATCAGCATCCGCAAAATTAATATATATAAAGCTACCATAGGCACAAGCTAATTGGTCCATCAAGCCACAGGCTTTCATAAAATATGTATTTTCTGCATATTGACCAATTTGTGCCATTTCAACTTGTGAAATTGATTTATTATTATAAAGAATATTATTAGCTGCTAGAATAAATATCTCAAAAGCAGCACTACTAGATAATCCTGAGCCAGATGGAATATTGCTTTCTGCATATGCATCAAAACCACCAATTCCATGATTATTCTCTTTAAGCTTTGCATTGATACCTCTGATAATAGCTTCTGTTGTATTCTTTTCTTCGAAATTTATAGATAAATCATTTAAATCAATAGGTTTTACATCAAAAGAATCAGAATGATAATTAATTATCATATCGCTATTTCTTTTCACGATTCCAACAATATCTAAATTAATGCTAGCAGTTAATACTCTACCTAATTGATGATCAGTATGATTACCACTAATTTCGCATCTTCCTGGAACTGAAATTAAATGGACATTATCATCTTCTTTAAAAAATTTAAGTGAATTATTAATAATATTTAAATATCTTTCTTTTTGAGCATCATAATTTTCTTCGCCATAAAGATTAATTAATAAATCTTTATATATATCATTTTTAATATTATTTATAATTTCTAATAATTTCATTTGACTCACCTATTTTGCCATCTTTCTAAGAGCATCCTTTGCAGCATTTTGCTCAGCTTCTTTTTTACTATGTCCTTTACCACTACCCATAATTAGATTTTCAACAATAGCATTTACTAAGAATAATGGAGAATTGCTTGGGCCGCTCTCTGATACTAATTCATAATAAACTGTTTTTCTTTTATCAGCTTGGACATACTCTTGTAATTTAGTTTTATAATCTGCTAGGAATTCAATATCATCTAAATGACTTAAATAAGGACTTATTGTAGAATCTAAGATTCTATTAACACTATCCATTCCTTGATCTAAATATAGAGCGCCTAAAAAAGCTTCAAACATATCTGCAACAATAGCTTCTTTTTCTCTACCACCAGATTTTTCTTCGCCAACACCTAATAATAAGAATTTATTTAAACCTAATTCTTTAGCATAATTAGCTAAAGCTTTTTCACATACTAATTGAGCTCTTAATCTTGTCATTTCTCCTTCATTTAGTTTTAAAGGATAAATAGCATTAGAACTCCATAATTGTAATACTGCATCGCCCATGAATTCTAATCTTTCATTATCATGTTTAGTATGATGCTCATTTGCATATGAAGAATGAGTAAAAGCTTCAGTAAATAATTTTTTATTCTTTACTTTAATATTTTTTTCTTCTAACCACTCAAATATATTCATAATATCAATTTCTATATGAACCTTTTATGTCATTATTATAAAGTAAATAATCAATAAAATATAAATTA
>CACZTC010000190.1 GCA_902784015.1 uncultured Erysipelotrichaceae bacterium
AGTTACAACTTTAACTAAAAATGCAATGGGTGCAGTTGATTGGTTAGGTGAAAAGGGTATCCAATGGGATAATACAAAAGTTACTCAGCCAACAGGTGCTATGTGGCGTAGAGGTCATAATACATCTATGATTAAAGGTGCTGAATATGTAGCAGTATTAGAACCATTAATCCTTGAAAAAGGCGAAATCATGTATGAGACAGCTGCTTATGAATTAATTCTTGAAGATGGTAAAGTAACAGGAGTTAAAGCTAAACAAGCAGATGGTACAGAAGTTACATTACATGCTAATAAAGCTGTTATCTTAGCTTGTGGTGGTTTCGGTAATAACTTAAAGATGGTTCAAGAATATAATACTTATTGGGCAGAAATTCCTGATGATATGTTAACAACAAACGCTAGTGGACAAACAGGTGATGGTATTACTATGGGTCTACAAGCTGGTGCAGCTCTAACAGGTATGAATTTCGTTCAATTAATGCACGTTTCAGATCCAGTATCTGGTGATCTATTTACAGGTTTAATTCCACAACAATCTGCAAACTATATTATGTTCAACCAAGAAGGTAAACGTTTTGTGGCTGAAACACAACCTCGTGATGTTATCGCTCAGGCAGCTATCGACAATGGTGGCTTATTCTTCTTAATCGCTGACTCTGAAATTGCCGAAGAAGCTAGATGGCTATCTGATTGGGAAGTTGAAGTTGATAATGGTCGTGCTTATAAAGCTGATACATTAGAAGAATTAGGTGCATTAATGGGCTATGATGAAGCAACAATCAAAACTTTCGTTGAAGAAGTGGAAAAATTCAATGGCTATGTTGATGCAGGTGATGACCCTGACTTCCAACGTACAGCGTTTGATCAAAAGATTGATGTTGGCCCATATTTCGCTACTCCACGTAAACCAGCTATTCACCATACAATGGGTGGTCTAAAGATAGATACAGATGCTCATGTATTAAATGAAAATGGTGAAATAATTCCTGGTTTATATGCAGCAGGTGAAGTTACTGGCGGTATCCATGGTGGTAACCGTTTAGGTGGTAATGCCGTAGCTGATGTATTTGTATTTGGCAGAATCGCTGGTACAAATGCAGCTGCAGAATAATTAACTATTATTAGTTAACAGTTATATTATTCAAAAATAAGGCAAAAGTAGACTTCATATTTGAAGTCTACTTTTTCTTTTGTTGAAATAAGAATTAATCTATTAATGAGTGATAATCAAACTAGTTCACAAATAGGTGTTCACGCTTTGCAAAATATCTCTTTTCCAAAAAGAAGCGAATGACTAGTAATATTACCATCATAACAAGTGACATATCAGCACTTTTCACAATAAAAGATACAATAATTGAATATATAACGCTAACTACCATGAGGCTTAATAAGAAAAGAATATATTGAGAAGCTGCTTTTGTTTTAAATTTAGCTAAACGCATTCTCATTACTATTGATAAAACTGCAAATATTAACAGAATAGCTCCATATGCTTTATCAACAATGCTTAGACTAGGAAACATTTGATATATTATTTCTCCCCAAGACTCATTAGATCCATATAACAAATTCATCGTTGCATCATATTGAGAACCATCAAATGTTGCAATAGCTTGGCTTACATAGATAAGTGCAGAAAAGAATAAACCAAAATATATTAAAAACTTAAACCATTTCATACCTAGTCCTTCAGCATTAGCTTTTGTTAGCTGAGCCTCTTTAGAGGTATCACTTGCAAGAGTCGGATGTATTTTAGAATATGCTTCATTTTTCTGAATAGGGGTAGGTGCTCCTGTATTATCATCTTTTTGTAAAGATGGCGTTATTTGTTTAACTGGAGTTCCACAAGAACCACAAAATCTATCATCATTATTTATTTTTTTTCCACAATGTTCACAGTACATAATTAAAGCCTCCTAGATGAATTAATTATATAGCAAAAACAGGAAACATTTTTATGAATGAAAATATTTTCATGAAAAAAAGATTGACACTTGTTTCATGGTTGGTTATTATACATTCAACAAACCGATGATTGGGAGATCAAACATATTAGCAGCTAACAGAGAGTAAGGGATGGTGGAATCCTTATAGTGAAGCGATATGCAAATGGACCCATGAGGGCTTGATGAAAACGCAAGTGAGTATCTCAAGACGTAATGCCGACGTTAAATGGCAGAAAATGTGATGGCATTTTCGTTGAGTGAGTAAATTTTTTTACTAAATAAGGTGGTACCGCAGACTATTACGTTTGTCCTTATGGGATAGACGTTTTTTGTTTGAAGGACTTAAAGAAAATGCAGAGAAAGAAGAGAAAGAAGAGGAGGATAAATCACATGAAAAAATTATTACAAGTATTATTAGTATCTTTAATGGCATTCACTTTAGTAAGTTGTTCTTCAAATGAAAAACAAGCAAGTGGTGACAGGGCCGAATTTAATGTCGCAATTATTAAACAATTAGATCATGCTTCTTTAGATGAGATTGCTAACGCAATTGCAGCTGAATTAGATGCTCTAGCTAAAGAGAAAAATGTAACCATTAATTACACAATTGATAGTGGTAATAATGACCCAACAACACTTCAACAATTTGCAGCTAATTATATTGCAGATGAAGTAGATTGTATTATTCCAATTGCCACGCTTGCTGCGCAAACCATGGTAGCTACAACTGAAGGCACAGGTATTCCAGTTGTATTTGCAGCTATATCTGATCCTGAAGGATCTGAATTAACAGGAATAGATAATGTCACAGGTACCAGTGATGCGTTAAATACTGCTCAGATTTTGGATATGATGTTTGCAGTTAATAATGCAATAAAAAATGTTGGATTATTATATTCACAATCTGAAACCAATTCAGAAAAGCCTATTGCGGAAGCTAAAGCTTATCTAGATTCAAAAGGAGTTTCTTATATAGAAGCTACTGGTAATACTGATAGCGAAGTTGCTCAAGCAGTTAGTTCTCTAATAGCTTCAAAAGTTGATGTGGTATTCACACCTACTGATAATGTTATTATGGCAACCGAAATAACTACTGCCGAGAAATTCATTGAAGCATGTATTGCGCATTATACAGGTGCAGATTCATTTGTGAGAAATGGAGCTTTTACAACTTGTGGGGTTAATTATACTGATTTAGGTACTAAGACAGCTGATCTTGCATATGAAGCTATTGTTAATGGGACAAAGGATATGAAAGATTTCTATTTAATGGATGGTGGCATTATTACCGTAAATACAGAAACAGCTTCAGCTTTAAATATTGATTATTCTGTATTAAGTGATTTCGGAGAAATTGTTGAAGTAATAACTACAGAAGAATAGGTTGATATGACTTATATTATTCAAACAACACTTACATTAGGATTTGTATATTCTTTAGTTGCTTTAGCTTTATTCCTTAGCTATCGCATTCTCGATATCGCTGATTTAACAACAGATGGTTGCTATGTTTTAGGCATGGCAACCTCTGTAACTTGTGCTTATTATGGCCATCCATTTTTAGGTATTCTTTTAGCGATAATAAGTGGGGCTATGGCTGGCTTTACAACAGCTTTTTTACAGACAAGATTAGGAGTACCATCTATTCTTTCAGGTATAGTTACTAATACAGGTTTATATACAATCAATTTAATGATAATGGGATATTCAAGTAATATAGCTTTATTAAAAAAGGAAACTATTTTTACTATAGTTAAAACTATTATCAATAATAGTTGGTCTGATTTTTTGATAGTGATGATAATTGCGATTATATGTATGTTATTTATGCTTTGGTTTTTGAGTACAAGATTAGGTTTATCTATTAGAGCAACTGGAGATAATAAAGATATGATAAGCGCTAGTAGTATAAATGAGAAATTCACTATTACAGTAGGTTTATCATTAGCTAATTGTTTTACAGCATTATGTGGAGCACTAGTTGGCCAAATGCAAAAGTCAGCTGATATCAATGCAGGAACAGGGATAGTTGTAATAGGCTTAGCTTGCCTTATTATTGGTGAGACTGTTATTAATGGTAGAAAATCAATTAAAAGAAATATTTTTGCAGTTTTAGTAGGAAATATTATTTACCGCTTCATTTATGCAATTATTCTTCAAACAAGAATCTTCCCGATTGATTTCTTAAAATTAGTCACAGCTATTTTAGTTGCTTTAGCAATTGCAATGCCTACTTTAAAAGCTAATTTTAATATATATCTTAGAGCTAGAAAGGAAGGTGGAAATGTTAAAAATTGAAAGCATATCTAAAACATTTAATCCTAATACAATAAATGAAAAGCTTGCTTTAAATAAGCTTTCCTTAAAAGTTGATACTGGCGATTTCATCACAATTCTAGGATCAAATGGCGCGGGTAAATCAACATTATTTAATGCGATAAGTGGGAACTTCTTTGTGGATGAAGGAAGAGTATTTATTGATAATGATAATGTAACTTTTGTGCCAGATTTTAAAAGAGCTAAATATATTGGTAGATTATTTCAGGACCCCCTAAAAGGAACAGCCCCTAATATGACAATTGAAGAAAATCTAGCGCTTGCTTTTTTGCGGGCTGGTAAAACAAAATCTACTTTTTCCAAGATATCCAAAAATGATGAAAATATTTTTTATGAAAAATTAAAAATGTTAGAGATGGGACTTGAAGAAAGAATGCATACTAAGGTAGGGGCCTTATCAGGAGGACAAAGACAAGCTCTATCATTGCTTATGGCAACTATTGTGCCACCAAAACTATTATTACTAGATGAGCATACAGCTGCGCTTGATCCTCAAGCTGCTGAAAAGGTTATGTTTTTAACGAAAAGAATAGTTGAAGAGAATAATACAACTTGTCTAATGATAACTCATCATTTAAAACAAGGCCTCCATACAGGTAATAGAACTTTATTTATGTCAGATGGCAAAATTATCTTAGACTTGAATGAAGAAGAAAGAAGTAAATATACTACTAATGAATTATTAGAGAAGTTTAAAGAAGGTGCTAATAAAGAATTAGATAATGATCGTATTATCTTATCGGAATAATTAATATAAGCTCACTATTTATAAATAAAAAACTTAGAAGTTATAATTCTTCTAAGTCTTTAAGTTTTGTATTATAAGTAATACTTATTTTACATTAGATTGTTTTAGCATCCAGATAGCTTTAGAGTAGTTTTCAATGAAGCCATCAACTTTAGCTGATAATAGATAATCATTTTTAGCATCTGCTTTAGCTTTTAATGTTACTGCTGAATCTAATAAATATTCAAAGTCTTTTAATACTTCTTTAAATACAGCTGGAGTTGTAACATATGCAGCTTTAGCTTCTTTGATTTTGCTAGTAGCTAAGAAATCTTTTAATGTAGCTTTTGGTTTCATGCCTCTCATTAACATAACTTCAGCTACTTCATCGATTTGAGCATTAACTCCATCATAGTACTCTTCTAATTTTGCGTGTGTTTGGAAGAATGTCACATCCTTAACATACCAATGAAATGTTTGTAATTTGTGATATTCAACAACTAAATCTGATAAAAATTGATTCCATAATTTTTCCATATTTTTTCTCCTTCTCTATTTTCAATATATTTTTATCAATGTAAATCGATAAGATATATCTATTTACGTTTTTATATTAAACAGTATTATATTTTTACGCAAATAATATGCTCAAGGATTTTACTCATTATTTATGTATATATTAGGTGATAAGGTAATAACTACAAATGGCATTGCTTAAGAATATAAGGTTATCTGGAGCGAGATTGCTAATTAGACGCATTAGATTATTTGTGTGGAAGTGCATTAGGCTGTTTTTGGTTGTTATAACAATTTTTTTATGTATTCATTGCGAGAATACTAGTGTTGGAACTGTGACAAAGCAAGGAGCGGTCAATAGTTTAGGCATTACTACTATTACTGGCCATACTGCAGACAGAAAGATTCATGATATGTTTGTGATACCTCTTGGCACAATTTGAAATCATAAAATCTTTTTGATAATATAAAAGCACAAAGATAACTGCTAAGCAGTTTGGGCTGGGCGAAAGCTCTTTGGCCCACCGTAGGCGGGAAGAATTTCCCGCCATTTCTTTTCTAAATAGGTTATGAATAAAAAGGTTCTAAATATACACATTGATGAAAGCGGTATTTTTGGTGAAGCAAACTCAAAGCAGCCAAAACAGTATTTAGTCACTATGATTTTTCATGAAGATAGTGATGATATTAGTAATGATGTCGCAAAACTGGAAAATAGCACAAAAGCATCTGGCTTTGATGTGTAATACATTCACAGCGGTTTATTAATTAGAAGAGAAGAAGTATTTAAAGATTATTCATTAGACGAAAGAAGACAACTAATATATAAAATGTTCAATTTCTTTAATCATCTGCCAATTACACATAAAACATTTATCATTGAAAGAAAACGTGCAAAAGATAAAGTTTCTTTATCGGGTGA
>CACZTC010000191.1 GCA_902784015.1 uncultured Erysipelotrichaceae bacterium
CTCTATCTTTAGATGCTTTACTTACAGCATCATTAGCTGCGACCACTATCATATCTTGAAGCATTTCTTTATCTTCAAGATTGATAAGATCATCACTTATTAAGACTTCTTGTAATTCGTTTCTGCCATTAACTTTAACGATAACTCCCTCTTCGCCACCACTACTTCCTTCATATAAAGTTTCGGCTAATTCATTATCGATTTCGTTTAAGCTCTCTTGCATCTTTTGTGCTTCTTTCATCAACTTTTCTAAATCCATTTTTATTCTCCTATTATCTCTACATTCTCTTCACCAAATAAAGCTAGTATTTTATCTTCTGGTGTTTCTTCTTTTGTTTTTACTTTTTCATATTTAGTAATTATTTTAGCTTCAGGTAGCTTACCTTCTTTCATAAGTTCGCGATATTTGTTTGCACTATTCTTAAAGCCATCAACTGTTTGTGCATAGATCATTTTATCTATACCTAATTCATCATTTATAAAGAAATATAATTCTTTATTCATTTCTTTTTCATTCATCATATTAGCTAAAGCATCATTTTTAGTTAAAAGAATCAAACAGTCTTTACCACTTGCACCAACTATAGCTTCTTTTAATACTTCTACATATTTAGCTTTTTCTAAATCTTGAATATTTAATATATTTTTAAATGCTTCTTCTGACCTTGCTTTTTCTTCTTTATCACATTGCACTAATAATGAAATATAATCTTCTTCATTAGTATTTATAACCTCTTTTTTAGGAGCTTCAACTTTGGGTTTTTCTTCCTTTTTTACTTCCATGCTTGCATGGTTATTATCTACCTTTACTACATTCACATTTTCTGTTGCAAGCATAAGCGCAACCACTTCAAAACTATTTAAAGCAGATGAACTTAAGCCATATTTTTCCTTTGCCTCTAGCAAAGACTCAGATATATGCATGCATGTCTCTCTTGTAACATCTTTTAAAAGCTCTCCGACTTCTTTTTCATTTAATGTTTCTAATAAATTATTTTTATGAGTATAGCTATAAGTAATGCTATCTTTCCCAATTGATATTAAATCATCAATAAATCTATTGATATCAATTCCTTTAGCTCCATAACTTCTTGTTCTGGTTAGTATTCCTTCAACATTTCCTGAAGCAATATCTTTCAACATACCAATTTTTTCTTCATTGGTTGTTAAACCATATATACTATTGATTTCCTCTATCGTAATGTTATCACTTGTATAGGCCGCACATTGATCCATGATAGATAAAGCGTCTCTCATACCACCGTTAGCTAAGCTTGCGATTAAAATAGCCGCTTTTTCATCAATGTGGATAGATTCTTTTTCCCCAATTTTGGTTAAATGTTCCGCAATATCGCCATTATTAATCTTTGTAAAATCATATCTTTGGCATCTCGATATAATAGTAGGCAATAATTTTTGAGGATCTGTTGTCGCTAATATAAAAATTACATTTTCTGGCGGTTCCTCTAACGTTTTTAATAAAGCAGAAGAGGCTGCGCTAGATAATTGATGCACTTCATCTATAATATATACCTTTATTTTTCCCTGCATAGGAGCCAAACTAGCTCTTTCAATTAAATCTCTAACATCATCAACATGCGTTTCGTTCGCACCATTTATTTCAATAATATCAGGGTGAGTTCCTTCATTAGCAGCTATGCAATTCTCACATTTACCACACGGTGCATTTTCTTGATTTTCACAATTCACCGATTTAGCTAATAATCTAGCCATAGTTGTTTTGCCAGTACCACGAGGTCCACAAAACAAATAAGCATGGCTAACTTTATCTTTTTTTATCGCATTTTGTATTGATTTAACTATATGTTGTTGACCAACAACCTCATCAAAAGTTGTTGATCTATATTTTTGATATAAAGCAACCCTAGACATTATATTTCTCCTGTTTCCTATTATAACAAAAAAGCCTTTAAATAAAAGCTTTTTTATCTCTTTTTCTTAAAAAATGTTGATAGAATATTTGCACACTTTTCTTTTTCTACGCCACTTATTATTTTTCTGGGATAAGCACCTATATGTTTAATATTTTTTAGTTTAATATTAGAATCTATCATTCCACTTTTTTCGTCACTTGCACCATATACTAGCTTATTGATCCTCGCCAAAGAAATCATTCCCGCGCACATCATACAAGGCTCTAACGTTACATAAATATCACAGTCAATCAGATAAGTTTGTCCAAGTTTTTTTAAAGCTTTTTGTATAGCGATATGCTCAGCGTGAGAATAAGAATTATTATTTTTTATTGTCTGATTATGCGCCTTAGCCACAACAATACCATCTTTGACTATAACGCAGCCAACCGGGACTTCATCTTTTATACTTGCTTTTTCTGCTTCCCTAAAAGCTAAATTCATATAATATTCATCGTTTTTCATAATAAATAAAATGGTACACGCAAGCAGAGGCTTGTATGGCTGCTACCTTCCGGTCCTGACCAGGTTCTATGCATGCTTGCTGTACCA
>CACZTC010000192.1 GCA_902784015.1 uncultured Erysipelotrichaceae bacterium
AATTGTATATAATTTTGATAATATATAATATATTTATTTAGATAGATTTTTGAATTATGAATGATAAAACAGTACGCACAAAAATGAAGATTAGAGAAGGGAAAGAAAGAAATAAAGATTTCAATCTTTTTATTAGTACATATACAGAAGAAGAATTAAAAAAAGAATGTGAGAGATGCTTAAATTGTCCTAAACCATCATGTAAAGAAGGTTGTCCTATTCATAATCGTATCCCTGAATTTATTGCAAAAGCTTTAGAAGGTGACTTGAAAAGTGCATATGAAATAATAAATGATAATAGTTTAATGCCTGATATATGTGGAACTATATGTCCTCATGAAAAACAATGTGAAGGTCATTGTATTCGCAATAAAATAGATGAACCAGTCTCAATAGGGGCTATAGAAAGATATATAGGCGAGTGGGCTATTGATAATTATTCTTTAATTAAAAAAGAAAAGAATGAAGATAATGGTAAAAAGATTGCTTGTATTGGTGGTGGGGCTGCTAGTATGGCTTGCGCTGAAGTGATGGCTTTAGCAGGATATAAAGTTACTATATATGAAGAGAATGATTATCTAGGTGGTGTTTTAGCATGGGGCATTCCTTCATTTCGCTTAAATAAAAATAATGTCAAAGCACATATTGATCGTTTAAAAGATTTAGATGTTGAATTTATATTTAATAAACATATAGATAATCTTGAAGAATTAAAAAAAGAATATGATGCTATCTTTTTAGGACTTGGAGCTTATGAAGCTAATATTATGAATATAGAAGGCGAAGATTTAGAAGGCATTTATAAAGCTAATGAATTTTTAAAAGCTATTAATCTTTCGGTATTAGATGATGATGGCATTAATAGTTTTGAAGCTTGCGGTAAAAATGTAATAGTATGCGGCGGGGGGAATGTGGCGATGGATGCAAGTCGCGCGGCTATAAGACTTCCTCAAGTAGAAAGGGTTACAATAGTATATCGCCGAAGTGAAAATGAAATGCCAGCCACAAAAGAAGAAATAGCTCACGCAAAAGAAGAAGGAATTGAAATATTAACATTATGTACACCTATTAAATTTATTGGTGATAGAGGCAAAGTTAAATATGCAGAATGCGCAATAATGGAATTAGGTGAAGAAGATGAATCAGGAAGAAGAAGTCCGATTGAAACTGATAAACCACATTTAATGTTAGAAGCTGATACGGTTATATTAGCTTTAGGATATAAAGCTAAAGATGATAATAAAGAAATATTAGCAGGCTTAGAAGTTGATAGAAAAGGTAATTTTATTGTTGATGAAGAAGGAAGATGTAGCGTGAAAGGAATATATGCAGGGGGAGATGCTGTTAGTGGCGCTACAACGGTAGTAAACGCAATGAAAGCTGGTATCTTAGCTGCCCAAACTATGAAAAAGGATTTAGCATGAAAGTTTTAATAATACCTAACTATACAAGAAGAAAAACTAAAGAAGCATTGGATGAGGTTATTCAAATATTAAAAGCCCATGAAGCTTATTATGTTATTGATGAAAGCGAAGCAGCTATTTATCCTGAGGAAATATTTGATTTAATAATATCTTTAGGAGGGGATGGCACATTTTTAAGAAGCAGTAAAATAGCTTATAAAATGGATGTTCCTATTTTAGGTATTAATACTGGTAATGCTGGATGCTTAACTAATGTGTCAATATCAAATATTCCTAAAGCTATTAATAAGCTTTTAAATGAAGATATTAATGATAATTGTCGTCAAGATATTCTTTTAAATGTTTCAATTAATAATAATGAAACTGTTGTTATAAATGAGGTTGCGCTTATTAGAGTATCAACTCCAGCTATTTATACAGTAATGTCAGATGAGGAAGTAATATTTCAAACTTTTTCAACAGGCTTGATATTTTGTACACCTCTAGGATCGAGTGGTTATAATATTTCAGCTGGCGGAAAAAGATTAGAATATGAAAGTGATACTTTCGCAATAACAGCGATTTGTCCAATAACTAAAAATGCGAAATCAATGGTAGTTGATGCTAATAAAGAATTTAAGATTATATGTAATAAAGAAGTATATTTAAGTCTTGATGGTAATGATGAAATAAAATTAGCAGCTAATGAAGAAATATTATTAAAAAAAGCTAAGCGTTCACTCCAAACAAAAAAGAATTAATCTTTAATTAATTCTCTAATAATATAAGAAGCGATATATAGACCAGCACATGCAGGAACAAAGATAGATGAAGCAGGGATATGTCGTTTTTTATTATCTTCAATACTATCTGAAAGAGGTTTATTAGGTAATTCTTCAGAATAAACAACTGTTAATTTAGGAATAGATAATTTCTTTAATTCGTGACGCATTATTTTAGCTAAAGGATCATTTTTTGTTTTATATATATCAGTTATTTTTAATTTAGTAGGATCCATGCGATTACCGCAGCCCATCGCAGAAATAATTGGAATATTATAATCATTAGCTTTTTTAATGATATCTATTTTGGCGCTAACAGTATCTATTGCATCAACAATATAATCAAAAGAAGCAAAAGGTATTTCATCACTATGCTCGGGTAAATAGAAAAGAGGATATTTATATATTTTGATATTAGGATTAATATCTAATAATCTTTTTTCAAAAGCATCTACTTTATATTCATTAAGGGTTGAATTAAGAGCTATGATTTGACGATTAAAATTAGTTATATCAACCTTATCATTATCGATAATATGTAATTCTGAAATATTAGATCTAACTAATGCTTCAGCTACGTATCCACCAACGCCACCAAGCCCAAAAATAGCTATCTTATAATTATTTAGCTTAGCTAATTTATCTTCTCCTATCATCATTTCTAAGCGATCAAAAGGTTTATGCATGTAATTATCATACTAATTATTAAAATATAATTCTATATTGTATTATTATTAGTGGTGATTGTAGTGGAGGATTATGAAAAGAGAAAAGCGAATCGAAGAAATGGAAATGATCTTTGATGAAAGTAGAATTATTATTGATGAATTAAATAAAGCTATTAATAAATATAAGAATAATGAAAATAGATTATATAAGCTATTTAATTATTATGAAAGCACTAGATGGCTAAATGATTTTGAAGCATATGAAAAAGGTAAAATAGCTAAAGATATCAAGGTAGGTATTTTATCGGAAGATGCTATTTATGACTTGCTCATTGAACATAGTGACTTATTGAAAGATTTAGCTAAAATAATAACTAGAGCGTTAGAGGAAAAGATATGAGTGAAATAGAAAATACATTAAAACTAGCTATCATTGATAGTATTAAAAGAATATATGAAATAGATAATTATGAAGATTTAGTAAGCATTGAAACGCCTAAAGATCCTAATTTAGGAGATTATGCCTCAAGCATTGCGATGCGCTTAGCTAAAGTATTACATAAGGCTCCTTTAGTGATAGCTGAAGAAATAGTAGATGATTTATTAAAGAATTTAGATGGCATCAAAAGTATTGAAGTCGCTAAACCTGGTTTTATTAATTTCCGTTTAAGCGAAGCTACTTTAACAGCTATTATTAATGAAATCATTAAAGCTGGAGATAGCTATGGTCATAATGATTCTGGTAATAAAGAAAGAGTATTAGTGGAATGGATTAGTG
>CACZTC010000193.1 GCA_902784015.1 uncultured Erysipelotrichaceae bacterium
TATCAATATATGATAAGCATATCTCGCGAATATCAAGAAGAAGTATTAAATGATAAATAATGAACTCAATTGAGTTCATTTTTTTATTTATATTCAGTACCTTAATAAATATAAAAATATAATAAAATATCTTACAATATGTATATCAAAGCTTTAAAGAGAAAAGGGGAAGCTTAATTCATGAATAAAATATGGATTATTGGTGGCGCTAATATTGATATTTGCGGACATGGTAAAAGTGAACTTAGAACTTATGATTCTAATATAGGAGAAATAGATATTAGTTTTGGTGGTGTAGCTCGCAATATTGCGGAAGTATGTTGTCGCTTAAATCAAGACGTTAATTTCATATCTGTTTTTTCTAATGATATGTTTGGCAAATTATTATATGAAGATTGCCAGAAAGTAGGTATGAATCTTTCTTATTCTTTAATAAATGATGAATATTCTTCCTCTTTATATATAGCTATCTTAAATGAAGAAAATGATATGTATTTAGGAATGAATGATATGCGCATCTTAAATAATATCACTATGGATATGTTGGCTGAAGCTTTAAAAGATATTGAAGAGGACGATTATTTAATTATTGATGGTAATTTAGAAAGTGATTTATTAAAGCAAATTGTAGATAATACTAAAGCTAGAATAGTATGTGATCCAGTTAGTGTAGCTAAAGCTGATAGGATAAAACCAATCTTAGATAGAATTGATATTTATAAACCTAATCAATATGAAGCTAAAGTTTATACCAATATAGATATAGTAGATAAAGATAGTGCGATAAAAAGCTTAAAGTATTATATCGATAAAGGCATTAAAGAAATGATTATATCAATGTCTGATAAGGGCTTATTATTAGGAACTAAAGAAAAAGCTGTATGGTATAGATTTGCGCCTGTAGAAATAGCTAATGCAACAGGAGGAGGAGATAGTTTTTTAGCAGCTTATATATCAGAAAGGATAAATGGTAATAATCCTTTTGAAGCAGCTAAAAAAGCGATAGCGATAGCGATATATGTAATAGAGAATAAAGATGGAATGCATAGTATTGATATTAATGTAATAAATGATAAGATAAATAGCTTAGGAATTGAGGAGTATATATTATGGAAATAAAAGTTAATGCGGAAGTTAAAGAAGCTCTTAAAGCTCATAAGCCAGTGGTGGCTTTAGAATCTACAATTATTAGTCATGGTATGCCATATCCCCAAAATGTTGAAACAGCTTTAAATGTTGAAAAAATAGTTAGAGATAATGGGGCAATACCTGCTACTATCGGTATCATCGATGGGGTTGGTATTGTGGGAATGAATGAAGAAGAGATAGAAGCCTTTGGCAAGAAGGGTCAAGAAATAACTAAAGTTAGCAGAAGAGATTTACCTATTATTATGGCTAATAAGATGTGGGGAGCAACTACTGTTGCCACAACTATGATATTAGCTCATCTAGGTGGAATTGAATTCTTTGTGACTGGTGGCATTGGTGGGGTGCATCGTGGTGCTGAAGAAACTTTTGATATATCTGCAGATTTAGAAGAATTAGCTCATACTAATGTAACGGTTATTTGTGCTGGCGCTAAAGCTATTCTTGATCTACCTAAAACATTAGAAATATTAGAAACTAAGGGTGTGCCTGTATTAGGTTATCAAACAGAAGAATTGCCAGCTTTCTATTCTCGTGAGTCAGGATTAAAAGTAGATTATGCCCTTAAAGATGCTAAAGAAGCAGCTAATATCATTAAAACAAAAAGAGAATTAGGTTTAGATGGAGGAGTATTAATAGTTAATCCAATTCCTGAAGAAGATTCTTATCCAAGTGAAGAGATTAATAAAATAATTGATGTCGCTTTAAAAGAAATGGATGAAAAGGGGATTAAAGGAAAAGACTGCACACCATTTTTACTTGCGAAAGTATCAGAATTAACAGGTGGAAAGTCACTGGAAGCTAATATAAAACTTGTATATAATAATGCTAAAATAGGAACGATGATAGCGAAAGAATATTATGCTGGATAAAGAAGTTAAACAACCTGTCACAAAGGAATCACTAATCGCGGAATTGAAAAAGCTAGGTGTTGGACCAAATCAAATTATTGAAGTCCATGCTAGCTTAGCTTCTTTTGATTATGTTGTGGGTGGAGCAGCGACAATAGTTGATGCCTTATTAGAAATAGCTAAAGATGGAGGCACAATCCTAATGCCAACTCATGCTAGTGATAATAGTGAACCTAGTAAATGGTCTAATCCGCCTATTTCACCATCTTTATATGATGAAGTGAGAAAATCTATACCTGCATATGATGCTCAAAGTAGTGATATTTCTAAAATGGGAAGTGTCGCTGAGAATTTTAGGCATCGCAGTGGGGTAGTAATATCTTCGCATCCATCTTTGTCTTATGCAGCTTGGGGAAGATATGCAAAATTATTATGTAATCGTCAATCATTACATTTTCCTTTATCAGAAGAATCACCTGCTGCGCGCTTATATGAATTGAAAGGTTATGTTCTATTATTAGGTTGTGATTTTGATTCATGTACTTGTATGCATTTAGCAGAATATCGCTCTGATTGTAGACCAATCACAATCGAAGGAGCCAAATTAAAGAGTGAAGGCGAAGAAGTATGGCGCAAATATCTAGATTTAGAATTAAAGAGCGAAGACTTCTTAGTAATAAAAAAGATTCTACAAGAAAGAAATAGTATAAGAACTACAACCATAGGGGGAAGTGCAGTCCAATTCTTCCCAGCATCAACAGCGATAGATGAAGCGACAAAATATTTTGAAAAGACAGTAGTTTATGATTTATATAGATAAGGACAATTAAGTCCTTTTTCTTTTATAGACAAAGTTGAGAATATGAGTAAAATTGAAAAAGATGAGTATTATGCTTCCAGAAGTAGGTACATATGTATATATCCAAAGTTTTAAGCATGATGGCAGTTTACATAGAACATGGTGTAAAGCTTTTATATTAGAAGCTAATGAAGAGCATATTGTAACAATAACTGATCGCGCGTGGGTAATTGAAAGCGATGGTAGAAAATGGCTAACTAGAGAGCCAGCCATCTGTTTCTTTTATTTACATGAATGGTTTAATGTTATATCCATGATTAGACATTCTGGAATTTATTATTACTGCAATGTTGCTTCACCTAGCATATATGATGGTGAAGCTATTAAGAATATAGATTATGATCTAGATATAAAATTATATCCAGATGGTGGTTATCAAATCTTAGATGAAAGTGAATATGCATTACATAAGAAAGAAATGGCATATTCAAATGAGATAGATACAATTGTCAACAAACAAATAGATATATTAGTTAATAGGATGGAAAAAGAGATGGAGCCTTTTAGCTTTGACTGTGTCAATAAATATTATGGTCTCTATTTAGATATGATCAGTAATCAGTAATGAAAACATTTTCATTATTTTTCATTTTTATTGTAAATAATTTCAAAAAAATGAATGAAATACCTTTTCATTTTCAAAAAATCAAGTATAATTTCACTATTAAAACCGAAAGGGAGGAAAAGACATGAAGAAAAGATTTTTAGTAACAGCTTTAAGTTCAGTTCTAGCTCTATCTACTCTTGTTGGATGCTCTGGTAATGGTGGCGGTTCTTCAAGCAGTAGCGGTAGCGATAAGATGCTACGTTTTGGGCTTTCTGGTTTCGAAGGTGTATTCAACCCAATTTTGTCTGATAACGTATATGACTCTTACGTTTGTGACCTAATTTTTGATGGTCTAGTAGGCAATAATGCGAGTGGTGAATATATTCCTGAACTTGCAACATGGGAATTATCAGATGACAAACTAACTTACACATTCACATTAAAAGATGGTATATGTTTCTCTGATGGTACTCCATTAAACGCAGATGACGTTGCATTCACTTACAATACTATTAAAGAAGATGATTATGCTGGTCCACGTACTAATGTTGCTGCAGCAATTGCTGATATCAAAGTAATAGATGATAAGACAATTGCTTTCACAATGTCAGACGCATCTCCAGCTAACCTACAAAACTTCACATACGGTATTATGGAAGATGAACATTATGCACATAGTAACTTTGAAGAATTAACAGCTTTAAATGACCAACCTTTAGGCGCTGGTAAAGTTGTATTAAATGGTTGGGCTGCTAAACAATATATTGACATGCGTACGAATGAAAAATATTGGGATAAAGATAATGCTTTAAAGATTGGTGGTATTATGTTCAACCACGTTGAAGATGATGCAGTATTAACAGCTTTAAGTAATGGTGAAATCGACTTCTGTCAACCAGCTGCTAAAGTTGAAAATGTTGAAGCTATCGAAGCAATGGATGGCGTTCACTTAAAGAGTTATCTAGCTAATGGTTATACATTTATGTGTTTCAATACAACACGTCCACAATTAGCTGAAAAAGAAGTACGTCAAGCTCTATTATATGCATTAGACAGACCTACATTCTTACAAGCAGAATATGGTTCTGATCAATTAGTATCTCTAGGTATGGCTCCAATTTCTAAAACATCTTGGGCATATCCAGGTGATGATGAACTTAATAGATATGACTTCGATTTAGAAAAAGCAGCTAAGATGCTTGATGATGCTGGTTGGAAAGTTGGCGCTGATGGTATCCGTGAAAAA
>CACZTC010000194.1 GCA_902784015.1 uncultured Erysipelotrichaceae bacterium
ACTTTCCACTCTCCCGAAGTGAAAGCTACTACTTCTGGTTCTTTAGCTAAACGGTTTTGGTATTGCGCAATAATACTATTCTTATCATCAACTACATAAGCACCATAATCACCATTTTCTATTTCTAATGGCACAACAAAATAATATGGTATTTCATTAAGATTATAGGTATAAACAGTCGTGCAATCATTATCATATGAAACATAATCACTTTCTTCACATTCAAATAAATAATCACCTGCATAATTTACAGCCATCGAATGTCCTTCGCTTGGTAAAGGAATATAATTAGGCTCATCCTCTACTTCTGGTGTAGCTTCAATAGAAGGGGTAGGAGTAGGCGTTGGCTCATTAACTGCAACTTCTTCTTCAATAATACTATTAATATATCTTCTTAATTTACCTGCACCTTTAACTTCATATCTATTATCGCCATCAACAAATATATCTCCTTCAAAATGATATTTCAAAGATTTAGATCCAAAATTCAAAGTAACATTTGTATCTGCATCTTCCACAGCTTCATTACTTTCACCAACTACTTCGATATTAGATAAAGCTTCATAAATAGAATCTATTATTTCAAAATCTTCACTTTTCCCATTTTCTATTCCGCCCTCAGAAGAAATAGAATAATCAACGCTAATAATATCTTCTTTATCTAATTCTTTTAAGTTTTCCAAAGAAGTATTAGAAATATTATTAATGGTAGGAGCTTCTTTAGTAGCACATCCCATTAAAAGTAAGCATAAAACTATAATTATTTTTTTCATATTTTGTCCCCCTGATTTTAATTGGTTTTATCTTTTATTAATAAAACCGTTATTACAACTTAATTATAGTATATATATTTGCAAGATAATAAAAAGTCAGTAAATATCATAAAAAGCGTTGACTCTAATCAATAGTTTGTCATAGAATATTAATCGGCACTTCATGCCAATTGTAGCCCCGGAAACTACAAATCATGGAGGAAAAATAATGCGTCAAACAACGATGTTAAAGCCTAGTGAAGTAGAACGTACTTGGTATGTAGTAGATGCTGCTGAGTGCACATTAGGTAGACTTGCAACACAAGTTGCAACTGTATTAAGAGGTAAGCATAAGCCAAGCTATACCCCACATGTAGATTGTGGTGACTATGTAATTGTGATTAATGCTGATAAAGTAAAAATCAGTGGCGATCAAGATAAGAAGAAATTCTATTATAGTCATTCAATGTATCCAGGTGGCTTACGTACTAGAAGTACTAAAGTCATGAGAGAAAATTATACAGTCGAGTGGGTTGAAAAAGCTATTAAAGGTATGTTACCTCATAATAAGCTAGGAGATGTTCAACGTAAGCATGTATTCGTATATACAGGTAATGAACATCCACATGCAGCTCAAAAACCAGTTGAGCTTAAGGTTAAGTAGGGAGGAGTAGAAAGATATGGCACCTAGAAAGAAAGCTACTGTATCTTATAATGGTACTGGTCGCAGAAAACAAAGTATCGCTCGTGTCTTTATGACTCCAGGTTCTGGCAATATTACAGTAAATGGCAGATCATTAGAAGAATACTTACCACAAGCAACACTAAGAATGGTTGTTAATTCACCATTAGTTCTAACTGAGACTAAAGAGCAATTTGACATCAAAATTAATGTTAAGGGTGGAGGCTATACTGGCCAAGCAGGAGCTATGAGACATGGTATAGCTAGAGCACTATTAGAAGCTAGTGCAGATTATCGTCCAGTTTTAAAACAAGCAGGTTTCTTAACACGTGATTCACGTGCTAAAGAAAGAAAGAAATATGGACTTAAAGGCGCTAGACGTGCACCTCAATTCTCAAAACGTTAATGAAATTAGCCATGATTATTCATGGCTTTTTTTCTGTTTATTAGGTAATGCTTTATAATTGGAATATGAAGATTAATCTAGAAGAAATAATCATTTCTTTACAAAGTGAAGATATTACATATTTAGATATGGATAGTGAAGAGCTAGCCTACGTTGAAGATGAATATATTTATTATTATGGCAGCAATAGAATTGAAGATTTTGATGAATTAGATAATGATAATTATCTTGCGCTTCCTAATCGAGATTATGTTGATTCTTATCGAATAATGAAAGATTATGTTGATCAAAAAGAAGATGGTGAAATTAAAAGATCATTAGAAACAGCTATTAAAGGTAGAGGTGCTTTTCGTATCTTTAGAATTTGTCTAGAAAGATTTCATTTAGAGAATGAATGGTATAAATTTCGTGATAAGGAATTAAAAGAGATTGCGATTAATTGGTGTATAGATAATGGTTTATCATATTATGAAAATGATATAAGCAATGAGATAGATGAATCTGAAACAAAAGATCAAAAAGATAATATTAAATTAATTCAGGTCACAAATCATAATAAGCATAATATCGTTTATCTAGTGATGGAATTTAGAAATTATTTAGATTCTTTACATGGTTATGAAACTAATGAAGATGAAATGTTAGCGCGAAATGAAATAGATGATTACTTTAAACATGGATATCCTATTTATGCGATTAGTGTGAATGGACTAATGGTAGCATACTCTGTATTAAGAATTGAAGATGATGTTGTATGGTTAGAATCTTTATTTGTAAGAGAAGAATATCGTAAGAGAGGTTTTGGAAGAAGGTTATTTGAAAAGGCTGAAGAAATTGCTAATGAATATGGAAATGATACTTTATATAATTATATTCATCCTAATAATGAATTAATGATAAGGTTCTTAAAAGAAATGGATTATGATGTTATCAATTTATTAGAAATAAGAAAAAGATATAAAAATGAAGAAATAAATGAAGAATATCAAATAGGTAATCATACTTTTAAATATAAAGGGAAATAAATAAAAAAATATATTATTGAAAAGCACTTTGAATAATTATCAAAGTGTTTTTTGGAAGCTAATTCTAGTTTGTCTATATGTATTATGGAGGACATAGAATTATGAATAAAAGATTAGGTGTTTTACAAAGAGAACAGATAGCTTTTGGCAAGAATGCGGGATTAAGTGATAAAGAAATAAAACTATATGCTAAACCTCGTTATAACTTTCTACAGATGCAAGAGATGCGCTTAGCTTTAGAAGAAGGCATATCTTCAAAGCAGGTTAAAAGGAAGTTTAAAAGTAGTTTGAGTCACGAAGATATGGAAAGACTCAGAAAAGAATTAAAAGATTTAAAAGAATATGAAGAACCAATAAATGAAGAAAAAATATTATTACCATATTATTTAGCTATTATCGCAATGGTCGTTATAACTTTTATATATGTGGGAATATCATTCTTTAATATTACACATAAGCCTTATTTAGAAGTCTTAAGTGATTACATTCAAATTGAAAAAGGTAGCATTATTAATCCTTTAGATTATGTTGAATATAGTAATAATAATGAAATCTCCTACAACAATATTGATACTAATAAGCCTGGTGAAAAAGTGATTGTTTATAAACTAAAAAAGGGTAGTGATAAAGTTATTAAATATATGACAGTAGATATTAAAGAAAAGTCTAATGATATATTTTTAAGCAATGATTAATTAGTATGAATTTGAGTCATATATTCATATGTCAATTCAGATATTTTAACTATTGTATCAATAGCTTCCTGAGTATTTTTAACTTCATCAATCATAACAACTAAAATATAATCAATGTTATCCGCAAATATAATAGCAGCATCATTTTGAATAGTATCTAATTCACCAGTTTTATTAGCACTAGCTATATCTTCTGGTAAACCTTCTGGTATTTTACTGATATGATATTGATTTTTTAAATGATCTAGAATAGTCTTTGATGCTTCCTCGTTAACAATATTATTATTGTAAAGATTCTTTAAAAATGTACCAACATCATTTACTGATGTTAAATTCTCATTGAGATGATCTTTATTTTCTATTAATCTTCCGGTTTCGCTATAGCCATTTTCACTTGCAAAATTATTGACTTTAGTTATGCCATTTAAGGTATTACCATAAGCCATATATTCTTCTAACCATACCCAAGCATCATTACTAGAATATGACAACATTCTATGTACTTCTTCTTTAGAATAAGCTGTTTCAACAATTTCTCCATTTTCAATAGCTTGATAATATGCTCCTGCAACAAATAATTTAATTAAACTTGCGCTTGGCATAGGATGGTCATTAATGCTTGTTATTTTATTGGTATATAAATCTTCAATATATATAGCTATATAACTATCGCTTTTAGAAATATAAGAGATTAATACTTCTTCTAAATCATCTTGAGGCTTTGATAATAATTCAAGATCTGTTAATTGTGGCTCTTCACCATAGCGAGATGTATTAAAAGCTTTCTCATAAATAGTTTTAGCTAAAGCATAAAGAATATTACTTGATACTATTAATGCGATAATAACAGTCCATAAAACAACTAAAAGATGCCAAGAATTATCTTTCTTTATTGTTGTGGTAATATTCTTACTCATGAAATGATTATAAAACAATTATGATAAAAAGACATTGTTAATAATAAATAGTCATTATATTTGACATATACCCCATAGGGGTATATTTTATGAGTGAGAGGTATTTATGAGTAAGTGTAATAAATGTGAGATTAGACATAAAGAAAGAAGTAAAGAAGAGAAAAAACAATTAATAAATAGGTTAAGAAAAATCGAAGGCCAAGTTAGAGGAATTCAAAAGATGGTTGATGAAGATAGTTATTGTCCAGATATATTAATCCAGGTATCCGCAATAACTAGTGCTTTAAATAGTTTTAATAAAGAATTATTGGCTAGTCATATTAAAAGCTGTGTAAAAACTGATATTCAAAAAGGTAATGATGAGACAATTGATGAATTAGTAAAAGTATTAGCGAAGGTAATGAAATAATGGAACAATATCAAATTAGTGGTATGAGCTGTGCTGCTTGTCAAATGCGAGTCGAAAAAGCAGTTAGAGAATTAGAAGGTGTGACTAATTGTTCAGTTAATTTATTAACTAATTCTATGGGAGTAGAAGGTAGTGCTAGTTCGAAAGAAATCATCGAAGCTGTCGAAAAGGCAGGATATGGTGCCAATCTAAAAGGTGCAACACAAAAAAGTGATGAAAAAGTAGATAGTTTAGAAGACAGGGAAACACCTATATTAAAAAGAAGATTAGTTTTATCTTTAATCTTTTTAATTCTCTTGATGTATATAACGATGGGACATAATATGTGGTTTTTTCCTTTACCTTCTTATTTTCATCATAATCATTTAGCTTTGACTTTAACACAATTATTATTAGCTTTATGTGTAATGATTATTAATAAAAAGTTCTTTATATCTGGTTTTATAGCTTTAAAGAATTTCTCACCTAATATGGATACATTAGTAGCTTTAGGATCATCTGTTTCATTCTTGTGGAGTATTTATGTTTTTTATGAGATGTGCGGAATGATTACTAATGGCGCGACTAATATGGAGTTAATGGATTTATATCATAATCAATTATATTTTGAATCTGCAGCGATGATACCTGCTTTAATAACAGTTGGAAAAATGTTGGAAGCAAAAGCCAAAGGACAAACAACTTCAGCCTTAAAAGCTTTAATGAAGCTAGCGCCAAATAAAGCTCGTATTAAAAGGAATGGCGAAGAAATCGAAGTGGCGATTGAAGATGTAATGGTAGGGGATATATTTGTGGTTAAACCAGGCGAAAGTATACCGGTTGATGGTGTAATCGTAAAAGGAGTAACAAGTATAAATGAAGCAGCTTTAACAGGAGAAGCAATTCCTGTAGATAAGAATGTAGATGATTTAGTTAATGCGGGAACGATAAATGAAGTTGGTTATATTGAATGTCGAAGTACAAGAGTAGGCGAAGATACAACATTAGCTAAGATAATTAATCTAGTATCTGAAGCAGCTAATACCAAAGCTCTTATCGCAAGAATCGCTGATAAAGTTTCTTTATTCTTTGTGCCTTTTGTGATTGCGGTTGCCTTAATCACAATTATTATTTGGTTATTATTAGGAAAAGAATTAGCTTTCAGTCTTGCAAGAGGTATTGCAGTTCTAGTAATATCATGCCCATGCGCTTTGGGTTTGGCTACGCCAGTTGCAATAATGGTAGGTAGCGGCAAAGCAGCTAGAAATGGCATCTTATTCAAAACTAGTGAAGCTTTAGAAAATACAGGGAAAAGTGAAGTTGTAGTATTTGATAAAACAGGAACTATCACAACCGGAAAGCCAATATTAAAGGAAATAATAGCAGTTGATGCAACTGAAAGTGAATTAATCAAAATTGCATATAGCTTAGAAAAATATTCAGAGCATCCTTTAGCTAAAGCGATTGTAGAATATGGAGATAATAATCATATTGAAGCTAAAGATGTTAAAGATTTCTTTATTGAAACAGGTAGCGGTATAAAAGGAATAATAGATGGTATTTCTTATTATGCGGGGAATAAAGAATATATTAATAATATAGTAAATATTAAAAAAGAAATAATAGAAGAA
>CACZTC010000195.1 GCA_902784015.1 uncultured Erysipelotrichaceae bacterium
AAAAACAAAAGGGGTTTTTATTATGGATAATATACTTGCCAAATTATTTAAAAAATTCGATATCGTAGAAAAATCCTGGATTCTTTATGATGTAGGTAATTCTGCTTTTACGATGATGGTTTCAACGCTTATTCCAATTCTTTTTTATGCTTTAGCAACTGATGCGGGCTTAAATGAAACACAATATTTAGCTAACTGGAGCGTGGCAGTAAGTGTCGCGACAATTGTTGTAGCGCTTTTAGGACCAATCTTAGGTACAATCTCAGATAATAAAGGAATGAAGAAACCTATGTTTATGGCGGCTTTGATTATTGGTGTGGCTGGCTGTATTCTCATGGGTTTAATACCTAACTGGTTTGCATATTTAGTTTTATTTGTGGTAGCTAAAGTAAGTTATCAAGCTTCTTTAGTTTTCTATGATTCAATGCTTACTGATGTTACAACAGAAGAAAGGATGGATCTAGTTTCTGCCCAAGGCTATGCATGGGGATATATTGGAAGTTGTATTCCATTTATCTTAGCTCTTTTATGTTATGTAGAAGGGGATATATTACATAATATTCCTAGTAAATTAGGTTATGCTTTAGGCTTCTTGATTACTGGCATATGGTGGTTATTAGTTTCTATACCTTTAATCAAGAATTATCAACAAAAATATTATGTAGAAAATAGTGAAAAGATTGCTAGTAGTTTTAAAAGATTAGGTAATACACTTACGCATATAGTTAAAAATGAAAAGAAGGTCTTCTTCTTCCTATTAGCTTTCTTCTTCTATATTGATGGAGTATATACAATCATTAGTGAAGCAGTAGCGATTGGTAAGACCATGGGCTTAGATACAATAGGTTTATTAGTAATTCTATTATTAACACAAGTTGTAGCTTTTGCGTTTGCATCTATATTTGGTAAATTAAGTGAAAAATATGAATCACATAAATTAATCTATGTATGTATATTTGGTTATTTCTGTGTAGCTATTTATGCATTATTTATGAAGACTTTATGGCAATTTGGCATTATGGCATTTATTGTAGGTATGTTCCAAGGTGCTATCCAAGCTTTATCTAGATCATATTATGCTCAAATCATTCCTAAAGACAGTTCTGGAGAATATTTTGGTTTATATGATATCTGTGGTAAAGGGGCTGACTTTATGGGAACAATGATGATTGCGGTTGCGATGTGGGCAACTGATAATGTTAATATTGCGGTAGGTACATTGAGTGTATTATTCATTGTTGGTTTCTTATTATTAAGAAAGGCTACTGCTTTAAAGAATTAAGCAAATAAAAAAATCGGTTCACTTCAATAAACCGATTTTTCTTTTGGAATTATTTACCCATCATCATTCCTAATAGATTAAATAGGGAGCTTACATTAATTGTGCCATTAGTGTTGAATGAATTCTGGCTAGCATTATTTAATAGATTATATAATTGTAAGCTTTGAGCATTATTATTATAGTTACCATTTACGAAGTTAGTTAAGCTATTCAATAAGCTATTATTATTTGTACTATAAGTATTACCACCAAATACAGAACCCCATCCAGTAGGTTGTTGTGCATATCCGCTTCCAAATAAACTACCAAACATTCCATAAGGATTACTATAAGTATTTGAATAAGTATTAGTACCTAATAAGTTAGAGAATAATCCACCATTATAAGTTTGTTGTTGATTACCAAATAAAGAACCAAATAAACCAGTATTACCATAATAATTTGAATATGTAGATTGTTGTTTTTTCTTAAATAGTTTTAATAACATAATGATAATTAGTATTTCTTTAAGATCTAATCTACCATCAAATAGTGCTCTAACCGGTGCAGAATTACTATTGTTGCCTTTTGTGCCACTTAAGCCACCAACATATTGTAATAATTCTTTAGCGTCAATTGCACCATCAGCCGCTTCATAAAGCTGTACTACTTTATTATCAGCTAATTGTGCTTGGATTTGTGCTATTTCTTGTTCACTAACATTAGCATTACCTAATATTTGTCTTACAAAACTATTAGCACCTGTTTGAGGAGCTCCACTACGTGTAGGAGCACTTGGCTCTTCACCTGATTTAACTAGCTTCTCTAATAAATCTGGATTTTCATCCAATAAATTAAAAATTGCGTTGACCTTATTATCTGTCATCTTTGCCTCCTTAATATTCCGTTAATTTGATTATACATAAATAAAGCGAAAAATGCTTGATTTTGTTTATAAATTAGAGCATACTCTTATATGTCTATGGAGATAAATAGTGTTATCTAAATTACCTAAATTTGATAAAAAAGATATACCTCATCTTATTATGATAATAATTTCATCTTTCATTTATTCATGTGGAATTGTTCTTTTTGTACGCTCTGGTAACCTATTTCCAGGAGGCTTTAGCGGTATAGCTAGATTAATTAGTTTAATTTTTCATGATTATTTAAATATAAATCTTTCTTTTAGTATTATTTATTTCGCTTTAAATACTATTGTTACAGTATTAGTCATGAGAAGAATAGGCCCTAAATTTTTAATCTATTCTGTTTTTTGGTATACCTTAACATCATTTTTTACAGCTATCATGAAATTACCTTTTATTACTGAAGATATATTATTGATTTCTGTTTTTGGGGGTGTAATTAGTGGTATAGCGATGGGCATAGCTCATCGAGCTAATGCTAGTAGCGCAGGAACTGATTTTATTGCGATTGATTTAGCGATAAGATTTAATCGACCAACTTGGAATTATATCTTTATCTTAAATGTAATAGTACTTAGTATAGCTGGTTTATTATATGGTTGGAATACTGCTTTATATTCCATGATTTATCAATTTGTGGCTAATGAAGTAGTTAAAGCTTTACATCAGCGTTATACAAGTTCTAGTATTCAAATCATCACCGATAAAGCAGATGAGATATCTAAAGCAATCTTTGAAATCTGTGATCATGGTATAACTAAAGTTCCATGTGAAGGTGTATATAGCCATGAAAATCATGATTTATTATTAATGACAGTTAATACATATCAATTAAAAGACATCGAAAAATGTGTGAAAGAAATAGATCCTCATGCATTTATGACTATTGATACTGTAAAAAAAGTTGTTGGCAATTACCACCAAGAACCATTAGAATAGAGGAACAGATGAAAATAAAAATTATTGCGGACAGTACATGTGATTTATCTAAAGAATTAATAGAAAAGAATAATATTGATATTCTTCCTTTACAGATTCTATTAAATGAAGATGAATATAAAGATGGTATAGATATAACGCCAGATGAAATATATAAATGGTCTGATGAAAATGGTATTTCACCTAAGACTTCAGCTCCTTCTTTAGGAGATGCTTTTGATATTCTAAAGAAATATAAAGATGATTATGATGAGATTATTTGTTTTACAATATCTACTCATGTATCTACTTCTTATAATGTATTTAAGATCGCAAGTGGGGATCTAGATATAGAAGAACGTGTACATATAGTTGATACAAAGAATCTTTCTGGCGGCATGGCTTTATTAATATTAGAAGCATGTAAGATGGTCTCAGAAGGAAAGAATTCTTCAGAGATTATTGAAAGAATCAATATACTCATTCCAAAGATAAGATCATCTTTCATATTAGAATCATTAGATTATTTAAGTAGGGGTGGTAGATGTAATTCTTTAACCGCCATAATGGGAGGAGCTTTTAAGATACATCCTGTTATTAATGTCGAAAGT
>CACZTC010000196.1 GCA_902784015.1 uncultured Erysipelotrichaceae bacterium
ACGCAAGCAGAGGCTTGTATGGCTGCTACCTTCCGGTCCTGACCAGGTTCTATGCATGCTTGCTGTACCATAGCTATTATATATAATAATTTTATAAATCTCAACATATAAATGTTTCACGTGAAACATTTATTCAATAATTACTTCTTTTCAATTTTCTCTTGCCCGCCCATATATGGTCTTAATGGTTCTGGAATTAATATGCTACCATCTTCTTGATAATTATTTTCCAAGAAAGAGATTAACATTATTGGAGGAGCAACAACTGTATTATTTAATGTATGTGCATAATAATTACCGTTTTCTCCTTTAATTCTAATACTTAATCTTCTGGCTTGAGCATCTCCTAGATTTGAACAACTGCCAACTTCGAAATATTTCTTTTGTCTTGGAGACCAAGCTTCAACATCGCAACTCTTAACCTTAAGATCCGCTAAATCACCCGAGCAACACTCTAATGTTCTAACAGGGATATCTAATGTTCTAAAGAAATCAACTGTATTTTTCCATAATTGTTCATACCAATACGGTGAATCTTCTGGCTCGCATATTACTACCATTTCTTGTTTTTCAAATTGATGAACTCTATATAATCCTCTTTCTTCTATACCATGTGCGCCAACTTCTTTTCTAAAACAAGGGCTATAACTAGTCATTGTATATGGCATATTTTCTTTACTAACTATTTGATTTATAAATTTACCAACCATAGAATGCTCTGATGTACCAATCAAATATAAATCTTCGCCTTCGATCTTATACATCATATTTTCCATTTCCGCAAAACTCATTACACCTTCAACAACACTGCCATGAATCATAAAAGGGGGAATATAATAAGTGAATCCTCTATTAATCATGAAATCTCGAGCATAAGATAATATCGCTGAATGTAATCTTGCTATATCACCCATTAAATAATAGAAGCCATTACCAGATGTTCTTCCTGCTGCATCTAAATCAATTCCATTTAAAGCTTCTATAATATCAGTATGATAGGGGATATCATAACCGGGAACGACTGGCTCACCATATTTTTCGATTTCAACATTTTCGCTGTCATCTTTGCCGATAGGTACAGATTCATCGATAATATTTGGTATCACCATCATTCTTGATCTGATTTCCGCGTTCAGTCTTTCTTCTTCCTTTTCTAAAGCTTCTATTTCATCTCCGATTGAAGAAACTTTTTTCTTAACTTCTTCAGCTTCTTCTTTCTTTCCTTGACTCATCAAAGCTCCGATTTCTTTAGATACCTTGTTTCTTTCGGCTCTCAAGTTATCTCCTTTAGTTTTGAATTCACGTACTTTTTCATCAAAATCTTTAACTTCATCTACCAAAACTAGCTTTTCATCCTGAAATTTCTTTTTTATGTTTTCTTTAACTAATTCAGGATTTTCTCTAATCAATTTAATATCTATCATAAAACCTCCAAAAAATAAAAAAACCCGCAAATAGGGACGATTCCTAAATCGCGGTGCCACCCTAATTGTATAATTGTTTCACGTGAAACAATATACCTCTTAACGCATATAACGGATGCCCCGGGATTAATTAGATCCACTCTAGGAACGGATTCACTATATCGTGTGATAGTTTGCATCTTCCACTATCTTTCTTGTTTTTACATTTTATAGCTACTATTTTCCTGTCTTCGTATTATCAAAATTAAAACATTTACCTATATTTTTGTCAAATTCATTTAACATGCACGCATGTTGATGCTATAATAACAGCGGAGGATATTATGCAGAAAAAATCACAATATAAACGCAAACTTGAATACAATAATACTTATAATAGAAATAATTATCGCTCTTTCGCGATGCGATTAAATATTAAAACAGAAAGTGAAATCATCAAGTGGCTTGAAAACAAAGAGAGTGTAAAGGGTTATATATTAAGCTTAGTCGAAGATGATATGAAAAAGAATAAACCAATACGAAAGAAAAGGGGAACCAAAAAGAAAGTATGACCTTTTTTCTTTTCTCGACAACAGTTATCATGCATGCATGTCGATTATAGTTTTTGACTAAAATATATATTTCCCGGGTAATAAAAACCATAGTTTATTTAAGAACTATGGTTTTTATTTCAATATTTCACACGCAAATTGGTCTAATAATATATTTGTATCTTCTACCGTGCATTTATTATTGATTGAGAATAAAATAATCACGTCTCTTTTATCTCTGGCATATAAAGTTCCAGATCCAGCTATTTCTAGGGCTCTAATTGTCTCCTTAACCCCTAATTTTGCACCTAAACATAAGCGAATAATCTTATCTTTGCCAGGATTATTCCTAGTACCATTTAATATTTGATATGCATAAGTCCTTTCTATACCGCTATTTTTTATTATTTCTGCCACGGAATAACCACTCTTTTCTATTTCTTTATTAAAATATTCTGAAATAGATTTATATTTATTTACCGCTTCTTCATCATTTAAATATTCTTCTAAATCATCCTGTTTATCAAGATTTAGTAGTACTTCCTCTAGTTTTTTAGTTGTTCCTTGTTCCATCTTTAATCCCGTTCCCTTCATGCTATAATCAATTTAATGAAAGATATTAATAATACAAAATCAGATTTTTATAGTTCTTATTATACAGAAATCTATTCTTTTGATAATAGCAATAAGTGTTTGTTGATAAATGAAGAAACAAATGAAATATATATCAAAAAAAGGCTAGATGTATATAATGAATCCGTTATTTCTTTTTTAAAAAACAATAATAATATTCATTTTTCTAAAATAATTGATTATCGGGAAGAGGATAATCAATTAATAGTAATCGAAGAATATATTCAAGGTGAAACGCTTCATAAATATATAGAAAACCATTCTTTAACAAACAAAGAAAAAGAGAAAATAATTATTGATATATGCGATGGCCTATACTTTCTTCATACAGCGGAGCCACCAATAATACATAGAGATCTTAAACCTAGTAATATTCTTATCGACAAAGATAATATAGTAAAGATCATTGATTATGATGCGGCCAAGGTATTTAAGAAAGGATTAAAAAGAGATACTGTATTAATTGGTACACCTGGTGTGGCAGCTCCTGAGCAATATGGATTCGCGCAATCTGATGTTAGAACAGACATTTTCTCTTTGGGTTTATTAATTAAAGAGCTATTCCTAAATGACTCTAAAATGTTAAGAATAGCAGATAAAGCAACTAAGATGGATCCTAATGATCGTTATAGTAGTGTCATTAATTTGAAAAGTGATATCCAAAATCCTTCTCTTAAATTAGCTCTTCTACCAATTCCAGGATTTAGAACTAATAATCTTCTTCATAAAATAATATCTATTCTAGGTTATGGTTATATTATTTATTTATCATTATCTACAGATATAAATATAAACAATAAACCCGCTACAGGTTTAATACTTATAATTAATCGTCTTTGTATATTATTTATGCTTTTATCAATAGTAGACTTAATATTTGATTGGACACATTTCTACCATAATTTTCCTTGGATATATTCTTCCAACAAAAAGAAACGTATAATCGCCAAAGCAATAGGGGTAGTAGTAATTTTCTTTATCTTCGCTTTAATTGCTTCGCTTGCAGAATCAATATTTGCATAATGGTGTGCTGATAGCACACCATTTATTTTTGATCTATATTTATACTTTTTTTGAAGAAACATTTGTTTTATCAAATGTTTTTACAACATTATTAACTTTATAATCTATGATTTAGTTTTCAGACTTTAATTATCTATTAATAAATTAAAAATATATGTATTTATTCATTGAATATATCAATATAACGAGGAGGGACAGTTATGAAAAAGTTATTGAAAATTATTGGTATTGCTATAGTTGCTATTTTGGCGATAGGCATTATTGGAGGAGGGAAGGAAAAAAATAATGGGAAAATAGGAGAAGTTGGCGAAACAAATAATTTTTCTTCTCAAAATACGACGTCAAATTCCTCTGAAGAGGCGCCAAAAGAAGAGTATCAAATACAGGATGAATATCATGTTGGTGACATTTTAATGGATGGAGACACTAAAATAGTCTATATTACAAGCGGAGACTATGTTAGCGATAATGAATTTTCACAGCCAGAAGAAGGGAATAAGTACATATTCATGAAAATGGCCTTTGAAAATACATCTAGAAAGTCAGATACTTCTATTTCTTTTTATAACTTCGAATGTTATGCGGATGGATATAATGCAGAAATGTATTATGGCGGAGATGATGATTTATCTGCAACTCTTTCTCCAGGAAGATCCACAAGCGGAACTCTTATTTTTGAAGTTCCTGAAAACGCTGAAAAAATAGAGGTTGAATATGAATCTAATGTTTGGACACAAGAAAAAATACTATTTGTTTTTGATGGAGAAAAAGATAGTGGCTATGTACTTGAGAAAAATACCGAAAGAAGCGATTCTGCCGTTAGTGTTGGTGAATCAGTAGAAACTTCTTCATTAAAGATCGATTATGTTTCTTGCGAAGAATATGTAAGTGATAATATGTTTATACAGCCAAAAGAAAACCATCATTTTGTCACTTGTACATTTGAGGTTGAAAATATAGGATCTTCTGATGCTTCAATTACTTATTTTAGCTTTGATTGTTATGCTGATGGAATCGACTGCGAACAAACTTTTGTTAGAGATGATGGTTTAAGCGCAACTTTATCGCCGGGAAGAAAAGCTACTGGTACTGTCACCTTTGAAATTCCTAATGATGCAACAGTTGTTGAGCTAGAATTAGATAATAGTTTTTGGACTTCAAACAGAATTGTCTTCACAATACAATAATCATCTTAAAAATGGCAGTTGCAACTGCCATTTTTTTATAAATATCTTTTATTCTTCGTTTTCTGTGCTATCTTCAGGCTCTGGCTCTAATATAGCTACTGTAGATACTTTTTGTTCATCTTTTAGATTGATAATCCTTACACCTTGCGTAGCTCTACCGTGTACTGGTACTTGGTTTAGAGAAATCCTTATCACAATACCACCATCACTCATAATCATACAGTCTTCATCGCCTTCAACAGCTCTCATACATACTAATTGACCTGTTTTAGCGGTGATATTATTAGCTTTTACACCCTTTGTGCCTCTACCTGTAATACGGAATTCATCCATTTCAGACTTCTTACCATAGCCGTTTTCAGTGATTGTTAGGATATATTTACCTTCTGTACTAGTAGCCATTCCTATTACTTCGCCACCATCAACATTATATCCCTTAACGCCTCTAGCGCTTCTTCCTGCAGGTCTTACTAATGATTCTTTAAATCTTACAGCTTTACCATTAGATCCTGCAATAATAATCTCACTATTACCATTTGTACCTTTAACGAAAGCTAATTCATCATCTTCATTTAATTTAATAGCTATCTTACCGTTTTTATTAATGTTATAGAATTCTTCTATCTTGGTTCTTTTTACTAAGCCTTTTTTGGTAGTAAATGTTAGATATTTTACTTCATCATCATCTGAATAAGGCACTAAAGCTTTAATCTTTTCGTTTCTATCCATTCGCATAAGATTTACTGCTGGTATACCTTTACTTGTACGACTATATTCAGGAACATTATAGCCTTTGATTCTAAATACCTTACCAGTATCTGTGAAGACAAGTAGATGATCATGTGTAGACATATTTAAGAATTGATCTGTAACATCATCCTCGTTCAATTCCATGCCTTTAATACCTTTGCCACCTCTATTTTGAACGCGATAATTATCTGTTGTCATTCTCTTGATATAGCCGTTAGCGGATAATGATATAACTACATTTTGAACTGGTATTAAATCTTCATCTTCCATATCAGCTTCAGCATCTGTTATTTCGCTTCTTCTAGCATCACCATATTTAGCTTTTATTACTAATAATTCTTCTTTGATAATTTGATTAATACGATATGGTTTAGCGAGTACATCCTCGAGGTCAGCTATCACAACTAATAATTCTTGATATTCATTTTCTAATTTTTCTCTTTCTAGACCTGTTAATCTTCTAAATTGCATATCTAGAATAGCTTTAGCTTGGATTTCTGTTAGATTGAATCTTTCCATTAATCTTGGCTGAGCTTCTTGAGGGTCTTTTGAATCTCTAATTGTATGAATTATTTCATCTAAATTATCTACCGCTATTCTTAATCCTTCTAAAATATGGGCTCTATCTTTTGCTTTAGATAAATCGAATTGAGTTCTTCTTGTAATAACTTCTTTTTGGAAAGTGATATAGCCATTCATGAGATCTTTCATGCTAGCTTGTTTAGGTACACCATCAAATAAAACTACATTATTAACGCCAAAATTTGATTGAAGAGGAGTTAGTTTATAAAGTTGATTTAGAATTACTTCAGGTTGTACATCTTTTCTTAATTCAATTACTAATCTAATACCTTCCATATTAGAAATATCTTGAATATCTGTAATA
>CACZTC010000197.1 GCA_902784015.1 uncultured Erysipelotrichaceae bacterium
AAAAAAAAAAAAAAAAATAGTGTCATAATCACGATAATCTGTTTGTTTAAGAATAAATGCTTGGATTATATCATTCATATAAATTCATCACTATTAGCGCCACCATAACCATATTCTGTTATTTTATTATCTTTAGAACGCCAATCATCTTCTATTTTCACAAATAATTCTAAATATACTTTTTTATTTAATAATTTTTCTATATCTTTACGGGCTAATTCACCTATTCTTTTAATCATCGACCCTTGCTTACCAATAATAATAGCCTTTTGTCCTTTTCTTTCAACAACTATGACAGCTTGTATATAACAAGCGCCTCTTTTAAATTCTTTATTCTCTATCTTTATAGCTGTTGCATGTGGTACTTCTTGATTAGTACAAATTAATACTTTTTCTCTTATTAATTCAGATATCCTAAAATTCTCTGAATCATCACTAATAAGTTCAGGAGGATATAAATAATCTCCTTCTGGTAAATATTCAAATGTTGTTTTTATTAATGCTTCAAAATTATTATCAAATTTAGCTGATAAAGGAAAATATTCTGCAAAATCAAATCTTTCTTGCCAAGAAGCTAAATTAGTTAATATTTCTTCTTTTGTTAATTTATCAATTTTGTTTAATAAGAGAAATACAGGACTTTCAATATTTTCTATCATTGATAATACTACTTCATTACCTTTTTTAAATGGAACACTACCATCTACAACAAGAAATAATAAATCGACTCCACGAATAACATCTAATGCTTGTTTATTCATACGTGATTCTAATCTATGCATTGGTTTATTAATGCCCGGGGTATCAGTGAATATAATCTGCCCTTCTTCACATGAATAAATGCCTCTTATTTCAGATCTAGTAGTTTGTGGCTTATCTGAAACAATGGCTATCTTACTATTCATTAATGCATTTATTAAAGTACTCTTACCCGCATTAGGTAAACCAGCTATGCCTACAAAGCCACTTCTCATTTATCTAAATCTTCCTCTGAGAATTGGAAAGGTAATAATTCATCAATTGAAGATATAACTGTTTCTTTACCATTAGATAAATATATAGGTGTATCCCCACATATTAATTCTGATAAAACTTGACGACATATACCGCAAGGTGCAGCAACTCTATTACCATCACTAACTATCGCTAAAGCTTCTATAGTATCTTTACGATAACCTTCAGAATATGCTGCAAAAACAGCACTTCTTTCTGCGCAATTAGTGCCTCCAAAAGAAGCATTTTCAACATTAGCTCCGTGGAATATCCTTCCATCCTTACATAATAAAGCAGCACCTACATGATAATTAGAATATGGTGCATAAGCATTATCCATAGCTATAAAAGCTTCTTTTATTAAATCTTCTTTTTGCATAATTACCTCCACTATTTTTTTATAATTCCATCTAATACCTTTTTTTGTAGTAAAATCATTTCTTTTTCATCTTTTTCATTCATATGATCATAGCCTAAACAATGTAATAAGCCATGAGTGAATAAAAAAGCTAATTCTCTTTTATATGAATGTTTATATTCTTTAGCTTGTCTTTTAGCATAATCAATATTAATAAAAATATCACCTAAATCTTCTCTTATATAATTAGTATTTTTATCATCTTGTATCGCAAAAGAGATTACATCAGTTGGTTTATCGATATTTCTATATTCTTTATTAATATTATGAATTGTACGTGATCTAACAAATGTAATACTAATCTCTAAATCTTTAGGAAGTTTTAAGACTTTTTCACATGATGAACTTATCTCCTCAAATAAAGGGCGATAAGAAAACATATTTTGATTTGTGCGATTAAATATTTGAATTAACATAAGTATAAATATTATAGCGAAAAGATAGTTTAGATGCTAATGATTGTTTTCATATCTTTCTATAATTCTTTGTACAAGAGGATGTCTAACAACATCATCTGCACTTAATTCAACAATTGCAATATCATCTATTCCATTTAGAATTGAAGTAGCCTCAATTAATCCACTTTTAGTATTATGATTTAAATCAATTTGTGTGATATCACCATTAATTACCATATGTGAATTAAATCCAAGTCTAGTTAAAAACATTTTCATTTGTGAAGTAGTAGTATTTTGAGCCTCATCTAATATCACAAAAGAATCATCAAGTGTTCTTCCTCGCATATAAGCAAGTGGTGCTATTTCAATAGTACCTCTTTCAATTAATCTTTCTACTTGTTCATTGCCTAACATATCATTTAAAGCATCATATAAAGGAGTTAAATATGGATCAACTTTTTCTTTTAAATCGCCTGGTAAAAAGCCTAGATTCTCTCCAGCTTCTACAGCTGGTCTAGTTAA
>CACZTC010000198.1 GCA_902784015.1 uncultured Erysipelotrichaceae bacterium
CTTTAAATTTATTCTTAAACCAGAAATGCGTAGATTGGGGATTATCTTTATCAATAGCTAAGCGTATTATTGATTTATTGATATCTTTCAAATAATTAGCTACTTCCTCAATGATATTAGTACCTATATCTTTACCTTGATATTTTTGATGTACCATAAAGAAGCCAATAAAAGCATAATTATCTTGAGGATAGCCATCTATTAAATCCATTACTGCAACTAGATCATCATTCAAGAAATAACCTATATAATATTTATCTTTTATATCTGTATTAGGTGGAGTAATATTCATATCATTAATAATCTGTTCTCTAGTAGGATTAGCTTCAGCATATTTATAAAATAATTCATTACTTTTACATAATGCATAAATGATATTAATATCATCCTCATTTAATCTTTTAATCTTATAAATATTACTTAATTTAGATATATCAATCATCAGTTTCTTCCTTATCAGGTATATATTCTAATATATCTCCAGGCTGACATTTAAGTGCTTCACATATAGAAACTAAGGTAGAAAAACGTATCGCACTTATCTTACCTGTTTTCATCTTTGATAAATTTACATTTGTGACGCCAACCTTCTCTGATAATTCTTTTAAAGATATCTTACGATCAGCCATCATTCTATCTAATCTTAATATTATCTGTCCCATAATTACCTCTTATAATGTCTCATCTGATTCTTTTTGAAGCTCTTCACCATATTCAAATACATAAGATAATAAGTATAGGATAAAGGCGATAATCAAGAAATTTAAACTGAAAGATTGATTAACACTTACATTCTTAACTACACCTTCTTTAAATAAATCCATTATCGCAAGATCATAATTCAAGAAATGATTAGTTATATTAGATACTAATAATAAGAAGAGATTTCCAAATAATTCAATTCTCGCTAAAGTTCTAATTTTTGGAGCGATTGAAGTTGTGAATGGATTACCTTCTTTCATAGGCTCTAATATTTCTCTAGCTACTTTTAATTCATACCATATTAATGCTACTGTTAAGAAAGCTAATAATAATGTAATTAATAATTGTGGCTTATTGAGCGTGAAATTTTTCGCAACAGCCTCTGCTAATTCAATTGTGACATTGCCTACACTAATTGAAGTTTCATAATTCACAAAAGAACTAACATCCACTACCGCAACAATAATAGCACCTACCGCAATCATAATCATTGCAACCATCAATAATATACTGATAATTTTCGCAAATATTGATAGTCCCTTAGCTATCTTCATCATTTTTTCTTTATTCATATAAACAACCTCCTATAATTATTGTTTATCGATAATTACATTATATATAACATTAATTATTTGTCAATAATATTTAATCATTTATCGATAATAATTAAAAAACATTCCATTTGGAATGTTTAACTAGCTTCTAAGACTTCACATAATAAGTCATAAGTATAATCAAATGAAGCTAAATTAAGTCTTTCATTTGGGGTATGAATATCTTCTGTATCAGGGCCAATAGTAATAATATCCATATCTTTTACTAAATCCTTAAAGATGCTACATTCTAAGCCACCATGAGTCGCAAATTCTATTAACTCTTCCCCTTTTTTATTTAAAACTTCTTTATATATATTTCTTAATGGCGAATCTTTTTCATAGCTCCAACCCGCAAATCTATCTTTAACTTCTAAGCTCATATTGAATATTTCACATAATAATTTTATTTGTTTAATAAGTATATCCGTATGCGAAGCTAAAGCACTTCTTGTTAGATTTTCTATTATTATTTCTTTATCATTCATTGTAATAGTTCCATTATTTAATGAAGAAATAGTTAAATTATCAATGGCTATAGATTTATGCTGAAAGCCATCAGGTAATAAATATAAGAATTTTAAGAAGGCATCGCTCCTTTGTTTAGTTATGCTTGAATCACTAAATGCCTCATGCAATTCAATATAAAAGTCAGGATCACTAAATTCTAATTCCCTTTTTATATCTTCACTATATTTATTAATTGCTTGTTCAATATCTTCTTTAGGACTATCACTTTTGAATAATATATTAGCTTCACGAGGAATCGCATTATATTTTAAGCCACCTGTGAAAGATACTAATTGAATATCTATACCATCATTCATTACTTCATATAAGATTCTTCCCGCAATAATATTAGAATTACCTCTTTCTAAATGTATTAAGCCTCCAGAATGTCCTCCTAATAAACCTCTTATATTTAATTCATAAGTTGGTTTATTATTCTTCTCCATTTCAATTGGACAATGCATTATTAAAGTGGCACCACCTGAAGAAGATACACAGGTAATATTCTTACCACCGCCATCAAGATTAATTAAGCGACGCGCATGAATATCTTCTTTTTTTAGATTATTAGCTCCGATTAAGCCTATTTCCTCCATCGTTGTAAAGATACAAGATAGTGGCGGATGTTTTAGATTATCATTTTCTAAAATTGCTAGCATATAACTAACACCATAGCCATCATCAGCCCCTAATGTTGTACCTCTAGCTTTAAGCCAACCATCTTCTATATATAAATCTAAAGGATCTTTTTCAAAGTCATGCTCAGTTCCTTGATTCTTTTCACAGACCATATCTAAATGAGCTTGGAGAATAATAGGCTCTTTATCTTCATATCCTAAAGAAGCTTCTTTATCGATAATGACATTAAATAATTCATCTTGTTTATATTTCAAACCATGGCTTTTCGCAAATTCAACCACATAATCACTTATTGCTTGTTCATTTCTTGAACCATGTGGTATCTTAGCTATTTCATTAAAATAATATTGATGTCTTTTATTTAAATCTAAAACCATAATAAA
>CACZTC010000199.1 GCA_902784015.1 uncultured Erysipelotrichaceae bacterium
ATGAATATACTAATTTTATCGATTCTTCTTTTGTGAAAATTATTAATGATGAAGATATTAGAGTTGAGATGCAATATCCTCTTTTAAAGATGGATAATGCCACAAATAATTGTTGGTTAAGAGAAGAAGTATATTTGAAATTAAAAAAAGCCTCTTCATTATTACCTGAAGGTCTTCATTTTAAAATCTTAGATGCTTGGAGACCTTTTGCTTTACAAGAAGAGCTTTATAATAAATATTCGCATATTATTCTTGATGATTTAGATGCTAATCTTAGCGAAAAAGAAAAAGAAAAAATAATAAGTAAATATATATCAATTCCTAATAAAGATATTATTTATGCACCTCCTCATACAACAGGCGGTGCTATCGATTTAACATTAATAGATGAAGATGGTAATGAATTAAATATGGGTACAGCTTTTGATGATTTTTCTGATAAAGCTCATACTGCTTATTATGAAAATGATCTTGATAATAAGATTCGTGATAATAGACGCATTCTTTATAATGCCATGATTAAAGCAGGCTTTACTAATTTACCTTCAGAGTGGTGGCATTATGATTATGGTGATAAATTCTGGGCCTATTATAAAAAGAAACCAACATTATATAAAGGCATCTTTGAGGAGGATGATATAAATGGCAGAAAATAAGAAGAAGAATAAAGAAACTATTATCGGTACTGGTAAAGCAACAACCATTTTAATCTTGTCTTCTTTATTGATTATTGTTGTAGGATATTTTTATTTAGCTAATAAATATGATTATGATCTTGATTCATTAGTACATGATATTATTGGTAACCTCATTGGTGTCCTAGCTGCTTTCATCCTTTTTGACATTGTTTATAATAAATTAACTCAAGATGCTTATTCTAAAGATGTCTCTAAACAAATAACTAAGACCTTGATGGGTGATTCTGATACTTTAAATGTATTTACTGATGAAGATAAAAAATCATTTCTAGCCTCGACTGTTAGTTCAATTACTAAAGATGATGATTGTACAGAAATGATCTTAGATAATATCAATAAATATGTTGATACCAAGAAGCTTTCAAGAATAAGAAAAAGCTTCCGCTATGTAATTACTTTGACGCATCCTCTACCAAGAGAATATGATGAATTACCAGGCTCTCTTGATCAAGCTTATTATTTAATCCAAGAAAATTTAGAATTTGAATCAAAATATTATACTGATAACTTTGAAGGCTTATCTAATAAAGAAGTAAAAATAGGCTTTGCGTTTAATAAGAAAAGCTTGGATGGTGGCTTATTAGAAAGCCATAAAGAAGCAGACTTTTCTAAATGTATCTTTAATGAAGATTTAAAAGTAACGCAAGATGCACTTCAATATCTTCAAGATGCTTTTGAAAAAGATAAACAACAATTCATAGAATTATATGATAAATTATTCTCTTTCATCTTAAGAATTGATGGCCAATTAGGAGAATTAAAAGATATTAATTTCTATGAGGATGGCATGATTGCGACATATTATGTTGATTATGATTGTAGTCTAAATGAGCATTCGGTAAAGATAATATTCCATATGCCTCGCTTATGGAATACTATCTTTGAAGTGACTCTAATAGATCCTACTAATAGTCCACAAATTACTTTTGATTATATGCCTAGCGAGATGAATGTTAGTGCTTATTCATATTTAAATAAAAATACTTCTTCTAACCAAGATGCTTTAGAAGATAAAAATGGCTTATTTGATATATCTATTAAAAATGAATGGATCTATCCAAAAAGCGGTGTTGTCTTCCATGTCAAAAAGAAAAATCTATCTTAAGACTTATTAATTCTTATTATTCCAACTTCTGAAGGATTATATAAACGAGGAAGATATCTTCTTCCTGTAGCTAAACCATTACTAATATAGATAAGCTTTTTATCTCTTTTATGTATGCCTGTGGCATATTTAGGGAATAGGCCTTGATCAGGGCCATAGATAGGTTTATTAATAAAAGGGATACGCCACTGACCACCATGGGTATGGCCACAAATAACTAAATCAACATTACTTTGATCATATAATTCAATATAGTTAGGCCTATGTGAAATAAGAATATTATATTTTGATTCATCTACTAGATTATTAACTAGCTTAGCTGCTTTAGATTCATCATCAATATCATGCCATACATCTTCTATACCAATGATTCTAATATCATCTAGATAATCTTCTTTTTCATTTCTTAATAATGATATGCCTAATTCTTTTACTTTATTTATTTCTTCATTTAAAGTAGCTATACGATATTCATGATTACCTAAGGTATAAAATATTTTATAAGTCTTTAAGCTTTCTAATAATTTATAACTATTATTAATTCTTTCATTATTATCTAGGATATCTCCTGGCATAATAATAAAATCAATATTATTATCCTTAATAATATTTATGATGACATCATAATTATTACCAAACATATAATTATGAAGATCAGAAATAATAGCTATAGTTATAGACTTTTTTATTTTTGAAGAGCTTAATTCATCTTCCCTAACTATAACTTCTTTATTTCTGCCAAAATAAATATATATAATTAATAAAATTAAACAAATAATTAATACTTTTAACATTTATCTTTCTTCCGAAACTAATATTTATTCTAAGCTTTTTTAAGCCAACTATCACCTTTTAATCTTATCATCAATAATATTCCTGCCACACTATTATCTATAGCCATAGCTATCCAAGCTCCTTTTAAACCAATGCTTCTAGATAATATATAAGCTAATGTTAATCTAACTATCCACATACTACCTACATTAATGATGCCTGGAATTAAAGTATCACCCGCCCCTCTTAGAGCCCCTGTACTTACAATCGAAGCGGCAAATAAAGGTTCAATCAATAATTCTATTCTTAATACTTGTGCTCCTAATTCTTGGACTTCTTTGACTGGCGTTAAAAAGCTAAAGACATAAGGGCAAAAGAAATACATGATTAAGCCCATTAAAGACATAAATAATATAGCTAAAGACAAAGTTAACCACGCAAAAGATTTAGCTGCATTTTTATTATGAGCACCAATTGATTGACCAACAATCGTAGTTGAAGCTGCACTTATGCCAAAGCCCGGCATATAACAAATAGATTCTGCAGTTACCGCAAAAGAGTGTGCGGCTATCGCAATTGTGCCAAGCGGCGCAATTATTCTCGTGCTTACAACTTGGGCTAAAGATAGACCAGAAGATTGTAAAGCCATCGGTATACTAATATGCATTGCTTTATTAATTATTTCTTTTTCTGGTAACCATCTATCTTTATTATTTTTTAATGCTAATTTATCAGATATATTTGTTGCATAATAAAAAGCTAAACCTCCTGCACATAAATAAGCTAAAGAAGTTCCAAGTTGCGCTCCTAATACACCTAAGCCTGCACCAAATATATATAATTCATGATTAAATAATAAGATTGTTCGACTTGGTAATATTAAAAAGAAATTAAATATAACATCTAAGATACACATAAGCGTCAAAAAGATTGAAGGTATTTTCATATTACCTGAGCACTGCAACATATTCATTGATAATGTTGACAACATTCTTATAGGAATAAATAAAGCGAAAACTAAAAAATAATTGGTCGCATTTTGCCATAAAATTTCTTCTGCATGTAACCATCTAGGTAATCTAAAAGATAAAAAAGATGCTATACATAAAAGAATAAAAGCTATAAATAAAGCACTAAGAATAGATTGTTTGAAAATAGCTTTAGCTTTTGAATTATTACCTGCTCCTATGGCATGGGCAACTTGAACTGAAAAGCCAGAAGCAACAGCCATCATGATGCCACCAAAAAGCCAAGTACTACTAGCTACTAAACCAATTGAGGCTGAAGAGCTAGCACCTAAAGAGCCTACCATAGCAGCATCAATATATTGCATAATTATTTCTGAAATATGCGCCAAAATAGCAGGAAGACTTAATTTATATACAATGCTTATTTTTTCTTTTAAAGAGAAATGATAATCTTCTCTTAATTTACTAGATATATCTAAAGCCATATGGAATGATTATACCAAATTACTTTTCAAAGATAATTAATCCACCCTTAGTAGGATGATCAAAGAATAAAGCATCTTTATTCACTTTTGTTTTAAAGATTAATAAAGCTATCAATATATCTCCTCCTGCTCCCATTATCATACTGAGGCTATATATAAATAACCATCCATTATGTATAAAAATAGCGATTAAAGATGGAATAATTCCCAATATAATTAATGGCATTAATACTCCAACCATATATCCTTTCTTATTAAGTGCTTCTTTACAACTACAATAAGGATTTAATGTTTTCCATAATATCCCAAAGGTAATACTTTTAAATTTATTTTTCGCAAAAATGCTCCAAATAAGCCCATGCAATAATTCATGAATTACTATACTAAGCGCGAAAACTAAAAGAAAGAAAATATAATTAATTATAAATTTATTATCTATCACTATTTCACCACTCTTATTAAAAAAGAAATATAAAAAAATAAAGAAGATAGATAATAAAAAGCCTAAAGCCATTCCTAATATATTAGCTTTTAGAGATTCTATTGTTAAATCTTTAACTTCATACCCTTCTTCTTTTAATAAACTAACTTCTTTTTCAAATATTTCTTGTCTTTCATTTTCTTTATTCATAGATTAATTTTATATCATTTATTTATAAAAGACGCTCCTTGAGCGTCTTAGTATTAATTAAATTGTTGAAAAGCGATAGCCTCTACCCCATAAAGACTTTATATAAGAAGGCTTAGAAGGATTCTTTTCTATCTTCTCCCTTATATGTCTTAAATGAACAGCGATAATAGGCTCGCATGCGAATGGTTCACATTCCCAGATTGTTTCATATATTTCTTCAGAAGAGAATGTTTTATTAGGATTAGCCATTAATAATTCTAATATCTCATATTCCTTAGGTGTTAAATGGCTCTTTTTACCATTAGATAATACTGATCTTTCTTCACTATTTAATACTAAACTCATATTAATTTCCTTTCTTTTTTAAATATTCCTCTAGTGTATATAATTCACCATCACTATAATCATCTATTTCCACATCTCCATATTTATCGATGATTTTTAATTCATCTATTGTATAAGTATCATTAAGTGTATAACTATAATTCTTATCTGTTCTATTCCTATTATCTAGATGGGAAACATATAATTGCGAATAATAATATTTGCTTTCTTTTTCCTCATTTGCGTAATATTCTTCTATTGCTTGATGTCTTTTAGCTTCAAATATATCTATAACTTCTTGATATTCTTTTAAATTAGATGTTGGTATTTTGACATTTATACTAACATGAGTTTCTTCACCAAATAATTCCTCACCATAATAATATGCTTCATAAACAAGATTTTTACTTTCATCTAATCTATAATTCTCAGCCATTCCAAATGCTTTGGTTTTCCAGGATAGAGATGAGAATAATAATGTTAGAATTGTCGCTAGCGCAAAGAAGATTAAATATATTGGTTTAACACTTATCTTTCTTCTATATACAAATGTTGCCACAATATAGATGAATAATATAATCAAATAGAAGATAAATACATTTAAGAAACCACTTTGAACTGCCTCAAAAGATAATATTAATAAACATAGTAATGCATAGAAATGGATCACAAATGGATAAGCGAAGAATTCATTAGATACTTGTTCAGCTCTTTCTGTTTTTCTTAAAACGAAGTGTCTATATAATCCATAACAAGCTACAGCTCCTAAGATAAATGGTATAATTAGATATAGAATATTAATAATTCTGTTATATTCACTATTATTAATATATTTATTTAATAAGGTACTAAAAGTAGATATACCCATTGATAAAGGTGATATATAGATAGCCAGATCAGCATCAAGCGCTCCGCCATAACCTGCTATCATTGTGGACATATAATTCCATAATGCGAAATATACGATTAAGGCTAAGCCTGTATAACTAGCTATCATCACAATACCATCGAAGGAATTATTGGCGACAATGAATAATAAACTATTTATGCATATCATCGCTAATAAGAAGGCTGCTACATATAATAAGATAATTAAATAACCAATTATTGATATATGCTTGAGCCCTAATATGATAAAGCCAATTAATGATGATATCAGGAAATAGCCAAAGGCTATCACGAAAGCGAATAAGATATTAGTTATTAATTGATCTTTTCTTTTCACTGGTAAAGCGAAATATAAGTCGACACTCTTTTTTGAATGCACAAAGGAGAATAAGATAACTGGTAAGATATATGTCAACATTACTGACATCGCAAAACCAATGCCTAGGATTACCCCAAATAGAGAATTAATATAACTACTATCATTTATATTTGCATAAGTATTACCACTTATATATGGTGTTAGACATATAGCTAAATAAAGAATAAAGAAGAAAATAATGGCTACTTTACGATTCTTAAATAAGTAAGATAAATATTTAGTGTTCATTATTCTTACCTCTACTTTCTAATTCGTAGATAAATAATTCTTCAAAATTAACTTGTAATACATCCAGTAAGACAGGATTCATTTCATTAATCTTATTAATGATTTCTTCACTATTACCTCTTATTACCATTTGATAAACTCTGCCTTCTTTTTCAAAATGTAATATATCTAGATCTTTAAAGTCTTCTTTATTAACTTCCTCTTTAAAAGCTATCTGATATTTATTAATCAATTCTTTAGATTCTAATAGATCTCCATAACTCACAATCTTACCATCCTCTAAGATGCCAAAGGTATCACAGATATCTTCTAATTCTTTTAGATTATGGCTAGAGATAATTACAGATATATTATCTTCTTCTATCATTTGGGCTAAAACTTGTTTAAAGCGTAATCTAGCTAAAGGCTCTAAACCATCATAAGCTTCGTCTAATAATATTAATTCTGGATTAATCGATAAAGCGAATAATAAAGATACTCTTCTTTTCATACCCTTAGATAAATTATTAATATTCATCTTTGGTTCTAATTCAAACATCTTTAAATATTTGTTGTAGGCTTCATCATTGAAGTCATAGATAGTTTCATATAGAAGCTTAAGAGAATCGATGGTACTACCGATTGGATAATATTGTTCATCAGATACAAAAGCGATACGATTACGGCTTTCTTCATCTTTATATGTATCTAAGCCATTTAACTCTATCTTTCCGCCTTCTGGTTCATAAACGCCCGCAATCAGTCTCAACAAAG
>CACZTC010000200.1 GCA_902784015.1 uncultured Erysipelotrichaceae bacterium
AATCATGAGCTACATCATAGCCCCAGAAATCAATCCATGCGGGGATATTTTTATAATTGAATAATTCCTGCATGCGCTCAGCATCCTCCATCATAGGATGTTCCCAATCCCCTCTACCGCAGACAATAATAATATCTCTATTCTTATATAAATCTACATAAGGATGATCATTAGCCATACCATTTATATAATGCACTGGTGAATTAGCATATACTAAATCATCCATATAATCTTTAAAGAATAAGTTAGCATTATATGCTCCTGACATTGCGATACAGCCCGCAAATAAATCAGGTCTTCTTAATAAGAAATTTAAGGCATGAGTCGCTCCCATTGAACGACCAGTTGTATAAATTAATGGTTTCTTTTTAGTGCCATTAGCTTTTTGATTAATCTTTTGAATCATAGGAACTAATTCATCACAGATATATCTAAAATATGCTTCTTGTTGTTCAATGCGGTCGCGGTAATTAGTGTCATCAATGCGTGACCAAGAATTAATATCATTTGAATCACAACAGAATAATTGAAGCTTGCCGGCATCAATATAATGCTTAGCTGCTTCAACCATGCCTCTATCTTCAAAGTCAAAGAATCTTCCATCTTGACAAGGGAATACCAGCATCGCTTTACCACTATGCCCAAATACTTTAAATTCCATATCACGATTTAGATTATGACTATATTCTTTATAATATTCTATATTCATTTCTTCTTACCTTTCTTTGCATAAATATAACGCATGAAATCTTCTACTTCTTTTAAACTTTTAAATCTTGCGATATAAAACTCATTACCCATAGCTTCAGCTAAGATATCAGGCATGCGATCATGCATCATAATAGCTTCACCAAATTTTTTATTAATCATTTCATCAGTATTCTTATATGTGAATTGATCTCTTTTTCCTGTATATACACAATAATATTTTTTCTTAATATCATAATAATCACTATTCAACATAGCCATCTTTGCGTATATATCATATACATCTATATCGCTAGCGAAATTCATCATATCTGGCGTATAGCCGCCTGGTGGCCTCATATTTACTTCTAAAGCAATCAATTCATTCTTTTTACCTAAGCCTTGTTTATCTTCAGCTAAACGGAAATATTCAGTATGAAAGAATCTTCCTTTAATATTAAAAGCCTTAATAACTCTTTCACCTAATTCATTTAAATCTTCAGGTATATCAATTTCTGAATAATAAAAACATTCATCTTTATTATTGACGATATCCATGATTGGATCAGGAAAGACATGACTAGTTTTATATATTATTTTGCCATTTTGATTTGTGATGCCATCAAAGCTCACAATATGACCAGAAACATATTCTTCCATAATATATTGTGTATCTAAGTCCATTTCATAGAAAGCTTTTAATTCTTCTTCATTTTTAATCTTCCATGTACCATTAGCTCCCATCCCGTTATCAGGTTTCACAATAACAGGGTAGCCGACTTCTTTTATGAAAGCTAAGCCTTCTTCGAGAGTTGTAGTTAAATGAAATCTAGCTACTTTAGCGCCAGCTTTTTTATAATAAGCTTTCATATTGGATTTGAGACGGAAGCGATATACATCATGTTCTTTTTCGCCCGTCATGATATTGAAATCACTTCTTAATTTGGCATCTAATTCTAACCAATATTCATTATTTGATTCTAACCAATCAATTCTGCCATATTTATGCGCAAACCATGCTACTGCTCTATACATCTCATCATAATCATGCATATTAAAAACTTGATAGTATTCGCTACATGCATTCTTAAATTCATCGCTGAGACTATCATAATTATCTTCACCAATGCATAAGGCATTTCCACCCATTCTTTTCCATCTTTCAGGGAATTGGTAATAATTTGGGGGGAAGGTTGGAGATATAAAAACGAAATTATTGAACATAAGACACCTCCTGTTTGTGAAAATTCTACCACATTATTATTCTTGATTATTATTAAAAATAGAATATAATCCAATAAGTTAATATATGGAGGTCTAAGAATGAGTCACTTAGAAGAAATAAGAGGTGAAATAGATTTATTAGATGAAGAATTAGTAAACTTATTTGAAAAGAGATTTCATTTGGTTAAAGAAATCATCGATTATAA
>CACZTC010000201.1 GCA_902784015.1 uncultured Erysipelotrichaceae bacterium
ATCTATAAAGAAAAATTAAGAATACGTAGTTATGGTGTACCAAACAAGGATACTAAAGTATTTATTGAAATAAAAAAGAAATACAACAAAGTTGTAAATAAAAGAAGAATAGCTTTACCGCTCAATGATGCTTATGACCTAGTAGAAAGAAAAATAATACCCGAGATTAAAGCAGATGATTATCAAAATAAACAAATATTAGCGGAATTAGAATTCTTTTTAAATCAATATGAATTAGAAAAAAGTATTTATTTGGCTTATGATCGTATCGCTATGAAATGTTTATGCGAAGACTTTCGCTTAACATTCGATAGTAATATTAGGGCAAGATATGAAAATATGGAATTAGAAAAAGGCGATGGGGGTAGCCATTTATTACCACCTGATTATTATTTAATGGAAACAAAGGTATTAGGTAGTACCCCAATATGGTTTTCTAAGATAATGTCTGATTTATCTTTATTCCCAACATCATTTTCTAAATATGGAAATTTCTATAGGCGCTCTATAGAAAAATATACACCATTAGCACATTTATCACATCGCATAGATAATTGGGAATCTATATCTAATAGCACGATTCTACAAATGTATTAATAAAAGAGGAGGATAAGATATGTTTGAAAGTTTATTTCACCCAGGTTCATTTGTATATCAACAAGTATTATTAGTAATAGCTAGTTCATTAATGGGTGGCTTATTATTAGCGACAATATATAAAATTAGTAATGCAACACAAAGTAAATATCCAATAATCTTAGCGATTATTCCTGTTGTTTGTGCATTAATAATAATGCTCATAAATGGTAATATTGGTGCTTCAATTGCGATTGCAGCATCATTTGGAATTATCCGTTTTAGATCAGCTCCAGGTACAGCAGCTGAAATAGGTTATCTATTTGTGGCTTTGATGCTTGGTTTGATGAATGGAATGGGATATATAGCGATGAGTCTAGTATCTTTAATTGTTGTATCTTTATTTATTTTAATATTAGAGAAAATAGGTTTTGCTTCACCAACTATCAAAGATAAAAGATTAAGAATCACGATTCCAGAAAACTATAATTATGCTAATCTTTTTACAGATATATTTGATAAATATACAAATAATACTGATCTAATTAGAGTCAGAACAACTAATATGGGAACATTATATGAGCTAACTTATAAACTACAATTAAAAGACTATAATGAAGAAAAAGATTTTATTGATGAATTGCGTTGTCGCAATGGTAATCTAGATATTACTTTAGGAGTATTAGATAGAGAGAAAAACGAAATGTAATTATCATAAACAATTATTACGCATTTCTTAAAAGTTTTAGAATTATATTATGAATAATGATAGAATACATTTTATTAAGGGTAAGATAATGCGTAATTTTTCTTTTGAAAGAATTAATGAAATAGAATATCAAGAATACAGAAATAAATGTGATTATAAAGATATATTAAATTCTCTTCCAGTTTTAAAGACAAAAGAATATAATGGCTGGAAAGTAGATTTTTTTGGTGTAAAAGAAGAAGGTAAGCTAATAGCGGTAACACCATTATGCTCTAGACAAACAAAAAAGATCTTTAATATCTTTTATGCTCAGCGTGGTTATTTATTTAATCCAGAAGACGCAGAATTATTAGATTATTTTACTAAGAATATTATTGAATATTGTAAGAAGAATAAGGGTTTATATTTTGTGGTTGACCCAGCTATTTTATTAGTAGAAAGAGATATAAATGGCGAAATAGTTGAGGGAGGCTTTGATAATAGATATTTAATAGAAGCATATGAAAAATGTGGTTTCACTTATCGTGGTTCGCCAAGAGATTATTCTTTAATGGCGATGATAAATTGGCAATTTGTATTAGATTTAGAGAATAAAAATGAAGAAGAATTATTAAAAAGCTTTGATCAACAAACTAGATGGTCAATCAATAAGACAATTAAAAGCGGTATCAAAGTACGCGAATTAGAAGAAAGTGAATATAACATCTTTTTAGATATGGAAAAGCGCACTGCAAAAAGAAGAGGCTTTGAAGCTAGAAGTGATGATTTCTTTTTAAATATGAAAAAAGAGAATGGCGAGAATATGAAAGTATATTTAGCCTATTTAGATGTTGAAGAATATAAAAATATAATAAAAAAAGAAAAAGAAGAATTAGGAAAAGATTTAAAAGAAGTTGAAGCTAAATTAATTGAAACACCTAATAATAAAAAACTCATTTCTAAAAAGAAAACTATTTTAGAGGCGATAGATGTCAATAATAATAGAAATAATGATGCTGAAGAATTAGCTAATAAATATGGGAATATTATTAATATGTCCACTAGTGCTTATATTATTACTGATGATGAAATAGTTTATATGTATAGCGCTACAGATGATGAATTTAAAAAATATCTTGCCCAATATGCAATACAGTGGGATATAATTAAAAAAGCTTTAGCCTTAGGAATTAAAAAATATAATTTTTATGGTATATCAGGAAATTTTAATGAAGATGCTTCTGATTATGGTATTTATCAATTTAAAAGAGGCTTTACTGGTGTAGTTGAACAATATCTAGGTGAATTTATTATTCCATTAAATAAAATATATAGTTTATATAAAAAAATAAAATAAGGGAGGAAGAGCTAAAAGCTATATTAAGGATATGAAAAAAGTATTTGTAAATTTAAAATTAAACGACAATCAAAAGGAAAGGCTAGAAAATATCTCTGAAGAATTAAAAATGGTGTATGAACCTGAGGAGGACGTAGAAATCATAGTTGGTAATTATGCCCCATCAGAAATGAAAAACTTTCCTAATCTCAAATGGTTTCAAGCTAGCGCAGTAGGGGTTGATAACTATGTTAAAAAAGGCATTTTAAATGATGATGTAGTTATGACTAATGCGGTAGATATACATTCTACCGAAGTTGCTCAACATGTTTTTGCGACGATGTTAACAATGGTCAAAAAACTATACTTGTATCGCGATGATCAAAGTAAAGCATTATGGACAGATGAAGGTAAAGTTAAAGATCTATCTAAATTACGAGTAGCGATAGTTGGTTTTGGTGATATTGGTAAAAATTTAGCTAGACAATGTAAAGCTTTAGGAATGTATGTAATCGGAGTAAAGCGTACGATGGTTGATAAGCCTGATTATATAGATGAACTTTATACTAATGACCATATGTTAGAAGCTATTAGGGATGTTGATGTTGTTGTGACATTACTACCAGGCATACCAGAAAATGTAGGATTATTTACAGTAGATACATTTAAAGCTATGCGCAAAGATGCAATTCTAATAAATGCAGGAAGAGGGAATCTCTATACTGAAGAAACATTAAAAGAAGTATTAGATAATAAGATTATTGAAGCGGTAGCTATGGATGTATTCATTAAGGAGCCTTTAGATAGCGATTCTCTTTTGTGGCAATATCGCAATTTAGTTATAACACCTCATGTGGCAGGCTTCTTCCATGTAGATAGTGCATTAGAAGACTTCTTAGATTTAGTAGAAGAAAATCTAAAACGATATCTTAATAATGAAGAGTTGAAATATGTTGTTTCAGAAAGAGAAAAATAAGTCTTAAAAAGTGAACCTTGGTTCACTTTTTAAAATGTTAATTAGACTAATGCTTTTTTAAATTCCTCAATGAATTCTACAATATAATTAGCTACCGCCACTAACATTTCTTCGCCCCACTGTTTTGAGGCATATTTAGGATGATCATTACCAAACCAGCCATTATCACTAATTTCTGTGGTATATCTTCTTAATGGGATATCTACATTCTTATATGATATTGTTGCCATTGAAGAATAAGGTAGATTTGGGCTTAATTCTTTCAGGATGCAATCTTTGATCTCTTCTTTTTTAACTAGAGCTTCATCTATTGCTAATATTGCAGAAGTTTCTTCAGCTCCGCCATGACCACCTTTCCAAT
>CACZTC010000202.1 GCA_902784015.1 uncultured Erysipelotrichaceae bacterium
AAGCCAACCGCCTCACCAAGTATCTTAGGTCCAATAATATTACCATCTACTTGTTGCAAAATCAGAATAAAGATAGCGAATTCTAAAGCATATAAAGGCTTAATAATTAATAATATTAATATACAAGGTATAGCTCCAATAAATGGGCCAAAAACAGGAATCATATTAGTAACACCTATCACTACCGCAATCAAAGGAGCATATGGTAATTTCATAATAGATACTACTAAATATGTAATTACACCAATGATTAATGAATCTACAAATTTACCAGAAATGAAACTATTAAATGTTTTTAATGTTAGTCTCATAATATTAGCTACGCGATCAGCCTTTTCTTCTTCTAAGCTTGCATATAATAATGATTTTGTCTGTCTTGTAAATTTTTCGGAATCCAAAAGAAGATATACAGCTATTACCATGCCCACAAAGAAATTAAAGATTCCCTTCAAGAAAGATAATGAAACAGATAAAACTTGTGATAGGCCGCCCTGTGCTCCTGTTAACCAATCAGTAAATCTAATTCCTAAAGTAGTTATAGTAGCATTTAACATTTCTGCTACCTGCGTATCACGTCCAGTAATATCTTTAATGAATTCTCTAATAGTTACTACATAGCCATCAAAAGATTCTATAAAGACACTTAAACTTTCAGCTACTCTTGGTGTTAATAAAGCCACAAAAGCAAAGCCAATAAGGATGAATAATATCATACAAACAAATACAGCAATCACTCTTTTATGACGCTCTTTTATCTTTGTTTTACCTAAAATATCATTTTCTACAAATTTTCTTACTGGTAATAAAATTAAAGTGAATACAGCCCCAAAAATGAATGGTGCTAATACACTTAATGCCTTAGTTAGAAATGAAACAATAACAGGAAAATGTCTTATCGCTAAATAAAATAATACAATTAGAATACCTGAAATTGTTATTATTTTTATTCTTTCTTTTGTTTCTTCTTTAAAATTATTAAAATCCATAAGTCCTCGCAAGAATTATAACAAATATTTATTCAACATTATATAAGAATTAAAAAGGCGAAACTAATTCGCCTTCATAACTTCATGACATCTTGGACATAACTCATCTTCATCAGCCATCTCGCTATAATTCCAACATCTTGGGCATTTAACGCCTGGCGCCTTATTAACTATTATGCCTCTTTCACCAACATCATAACTAACTTTAGAAACAATAAACCATTGGGCTTCTTTATTGAGAAGAGTACCTTCTAATAATGCTTTTTCTTCTTCACTTAGCTTCAATACTAATTCAGCTTCCTGATTTGAATTGATTTCTTTAGCTGCCCTTTTCTCTTCTAATGCTTTATTAACTTCATCACGAATATCTAATAATTTGCTGAATTTATCTTTTAATTCTTGGGCATTAGGATAATTATTAACCTTAGGATAATGTGTATAATGAACACTTTCTTCTTCATCATTATTGAAATATGTCCATATTTCTTCGGCTGTATAACATAAGAATGGAGCCCATAATTTAACTAAAGCATCAGTACATAAATAATATACTGTCTGGACTTGTCTTCTGCGTTTATCATCTTTCTTTTCGCAATATAGAATATCCTTAGTGAAATCGCAATAATAAGAACTTAATTCATTAACCATGAAGTTCATTAATACTTTATTAGCATCTAAATAGTTATAATCTAATACATCTTCTCTAATCTTTTCTACTACTTCATCAAGTTGAACTAATATATATTGATCAATTTCACTTAATTCTTCATATGGTAATAAATCTTGTTTAGGATTGAAATCATCTTGTTGAAGATTACCTAATAAGAATCTAAAAGTATTTCTAATCTTACGATATTGTTCAGATACTTGTTTAATATTAGCTTCACCAAGCTTAAGGTCTTGTTTATAATCAGAGTCCATTGCCCAAAGACGGAAAACATCAGCTCCATTTGTATTAATGATGTCACGAGGATCTACTACATTACCAATAGACTTAGACATTTTTTCGCCATTTGAATCACATACATAACCATGACTTAATACTTCTCTATATGGCGCTCTTCCTTTTACTGCTGTTGCAACACACATCGAAGAATTAAACCAACCTCGATATTGGTCAGATCCTTCAAAATAAAGATTACAAGGGAATTCATTACCCCTAGCTTCTAATTCATTCCAGCTAGAACCAGAATCAAACCAAACATCCATGATATCTGTTTCTTTTGTGAATAATCCATTAGGTGATTTTTCATTAGTATAACCTTCAGGTAATAAATCTTTAGCTTCTTTTTCAAACCATATATTAGAACCATATTCATCTACTAAAGAAATAATATTATCAAAGACTTCTTTTTCCATAATAGGAGAGCCATCTTCATTATAGATAATTGGGATTGGTACACCCCATAATCTTTGTCTAGAAATACACCAGTCACCTCTATCTTTAATCATATTATGCATTCTGATTTGACCCCACTCATTATGCCATTTAACATGATTAGAGATCTGGTCTAATAATTGTTCTCTTATCTTTTCAATTGAACAAAACCATTGTTTAGCCGCTCTAAAGATAACTTTCTTTTTTAAACGATCATCATGAGGATAAGAGTGCACAATACTTTCTACAGCTAATAAATAACCCTTCTCATTCATCATTGTGATAATCTTTTTTGAACAATCTTCAAAGAATAAGCCTTTATTATCTTCGCCAGCATCTTCATTCATATAACCTTTTTCATCAACTGTGCAAATTGGATCAATACCATAATTCTGTAATACATAATAGTCATCTAGACCATGACCACCAGCTGTATGTACGCAACCAGTACCATCTTCATTAGTAACATGTCCACCTACTACAACAGGACATTCTTTATCTAAAACAACATGATGATATTTAGTATTCTCTAATTCTTTACCTTTGAATGTTTTAAGAATACCAAGATTCTCTAATTCAAATTTTTCTAATAATTTATCTGTAAATTCTTCTAAAAAGATTAAATTACCCTTTTCTGTTTTTACTAATGCATAATCTAAATCAGGATTCAAAGATACAGCTTGATTACCTGGAATAGTCCAAGGAGTTGTTGTCCAAATTACATAATAACTATTCTCTTCTAATAAGCCTTTATCATCTGTGATAGGGAAAGCTAAATAAATAGTTGCATCTTTGACATCACGATAAACTATTTCTGAATCAGCTATTGCAGTTTCATTATAAGGAGACCAATATATAGGTTTTAGACCTTGGAAGATTAACCCATCTAATGCCATCTTTTCAAATGAAGCAAGTTGTCTAGCTTCAAAATGTTTATCTAAAGTAATATATGGATGTTCATAATCTGCTATTTCACCTAATCTTTTTTCTGTTTCCATCTGTTTAGCAATATGCTTTTTAGCATATTCTTCACATTTATTTCTAAATTCTGAAGGACTCATATTCTTTCTATCTACGCCAGTCTTTTGAATCGCATTTTCAATTGGTAAACCATGTGTATCCCAACCCGGGAAAAATGGTGTATAAAAACCAGACATTGCATGTGTTCTTACAATGAAGTCCTTGATTACTCTATTCATGGCCGTTCCTGCATGTAGATCACCATTTGCGTATGGTGGACCATCATGTAATATAAAAGCCTTTTCTCCTTTATGTCTGGATATTATCTCATTATAATGATCATTCTTTTCCCATTTTTCTAATATGCCAGGTTCCTTCTTTGAAAGATTACCTCTCATTTCAAATTCTGTTTTTGGCATGTTTAGCGTATCTTTGTAGTCCATCTTCTTTATCCTCCTTAAAATAAATAAAGCGTCCTCATCTAAGGACGCTATTAGCGCGGTACCACCTCAGTTCACATATTGTGCACTCTTTTATCTCTTAACGCGAGATTCACGCATGCTCACAAGTGATGTTCTATTCTATCAGTCATGTTTACTTCCACCAACCGTAAACTCTCTATATTTCCTAATATAGATAGACGCGTCTTGATCAGCGCATTTTTACTTCTGCTTCTTTTAACCATGAGATATCAGGCATCTCCGGTAAATTAAATTCTTCTAAATCTTTTAATAGTCTTTCTAATTTCTCTTTTGTATCTAATTTGACATATCCTGCTTCTTTATATATTACAGCTAAATCTTCTAAGATACCTCGAGCTGATTGTAATGCTTCCTGGATAATGAGATCTGCATTCGCATTAGCGGTATTAATAATCTCATTAGCTTCTCTAAGAGATAATCTAGCTATTTCATCAGCAGTCCCTTTTCTTGCCTCTTCACTGCGCAATAAATCACGATATTGATCTTTAAGAGCTTCTAATTGACCTGTTGTTTCAACTAATTGTTGTTGATAGAGTTCTATTTTATGCTCAAGATTATTAATCTCTTGCATATATTTCTCCACAGCATCATCAACCGCGAAGCGATCATATCCCTTTTTTTTGATTTGAAAAGACGGTCTTTGCGCTGTCATCTCATTCCTTCCTAAATGCATTGTTTCAGCAATATTGATTTCCTTCCACGTTTGTTTTCTTTTTGTATTCCTACATAAACAAAACGCCCATATCCGCGGATGGAAATGATATTGTAATTATGGCACAATTCTTCTGCCTCTTCAACCACTCTATGATTGATTTGTACTAAACTAGAGCTAATCATTTCTTTAGCTTTAGATCTACTTAGATGAGTAATAGCTGCTACAATAGCATCTATTCTATTATTTGAAACAATTATTTGAATATCTTTATATTTGAATTCTTGAATATGATTTATATCACTTATTTCAAATTGTACAGATAATTGATTGATACGTTTTAAATTATCAATAATGAATTTAGCCATATCATTAGATGAATATAAATAAATCTTATTATTCTCTATCCAAAAATCCCCAAAACTACCCCTATCAATTTGTAATGACATTAAAGCCCCTAGAATATCACGATGATTAATTTCTCTAAATCTTTGATCAATATCTGATACTAAACATACAATATCGCGATAATCATCTTCTTCATCATATAAGAATATGATTTTCTTTTTCCTTGCTCCTTCATATCCACCATCATAAATAATATGCTTTGAAGCTGGATAAATCTGACTTAATTCAGCTAAGTCTTCCTCACTAAAAAAGTGTGATGCCTGAGCTTTATGCCAGACATCACATTTGTTTTTTAAATCTTCAAGATGTGCTATTAATGTTTTATTAATCATCATCGCTATCTAAAGAGATAACACCATCAACACTCACACTCTTAGGTGTGCATAATATTACATTATGACCTATCTTTTGAATAGTTCCATCTAAAGCGAAAACAACGCCTGTCAAAAAATCAATCGTTCTTTGCGCATAATCTCTTTGAAGACGGTGAAGATTAACTACACTAGCTTTTCTTTGTTTTAAATGACGAGCTATATCTTCTGCTTCTTCAAAACTTCTAGGCTCAAATAATACCATTTGTGCATCGCTAGGTATATTCTTTACATTTGTTTTCTTTTCTTCATATGTACTTACTGGCTTAGCTTCACTTTCTCTATATTGAAGTTCTTCGCCTTCATCAATTACATCTTCATCTTCTTGTGGAACCACAAAATCTTTTAATTTATCAATAAATGGCATACTTTTTATCCTCCATAAACGAAACTATTATATCATTAAAATCTTATTATAAATCATTAAAACTGTGCGATTGTTTTCTCATCTAAAGCTTTAACTAATTCTAAGACAAGCATTACTGCTTTTTCATAATCTTCATGTGTTACCCAACAATAAGAACTATGAATATATCTAACCGGAACGCTTACTACAATGGAAGGAACTCCTAAAGTCTGATTGACCATTGCCCCGTTAGTTCCTCCTCCGCTTCTAACTGCTTCTTGAATATCAATCTTTTTCTTTTTAGCTATATCAATAGCGAATTTTTGGAAGCGATGATTAGTAATCATAGAAGTATCCATATGTCTTAACATCACGCCTTTTCTAAGGGCTGCTTGAATCATATAATCTTCTTGGAATGTATCATCTGCAGGGCATCCTTCTAAACATATTAATACATCAGGCTTTATTCTATTAGCACTAGCTAAGATGCCTCTTTCGCCAACTTCTTCTTGGGAAGAAAATGATCCATATATATTAACTTTTAATTTTTCTTTTTCTAATCTTTTAAATACTTCAATACCTACCGCAACACCGATTCTATCATCAAAGGCTTTACCAAAATATATTTTTCTTTTTTCATCATAAAGACAATTCACATTAGGCACAATTGGAGAACCAATACCTATTCCTAAAGCTTCTGTTTCCTTTTTTGAAGATGTACCTACATCTAAAATCATCTCTTCTATTTCATTACTTGGTATTTCATTTTTCTTAGTAAAATGTGGTGGCTTTACAGCTACTATACCTGGTATCATTTCGCCTTTATTATTCTTTATTAAATATGAATTACCTGGTAAAGATGATCTATTAATGCCTCCTAAATTCAAAAAACGAATAGTGCCATTAGGCTTAATAGCTTGAACTATTAAACCAACTTCATCCATATGGGCATCTATCATAACTCTTTTGTTAGATTTAGAGCTCTCTTTACTTACAGTTATATTTCTCATATGGTCTTCATCTGGCTTATATTCTTTTAATTCTTTTTTAATAAAAGCAGCTACATCATCTTCAAAGCCAGATGGGCCAAAACAATTTGATAATTCTATTATTCTTTCTTTCTCATTCATATTCTTATCTCCTTATTAAAAATGAGGATTAAGCATCCTCATTGATATCTTCATCATCTAAAGGTTCTAAAAGCGTTTCATATATTGCGGTCTCACCTTCATATATATCATCTTCAAACGAACCATCTTCTTCATCATAATCATCCACGAAATATTCACCGTCATCATATGTAACATCTTCTATTTCGCGACTTATATTATCTTCTACTACTTCTTCTTCATTGATTAGCTCTTCTTCAGGTAATTGTGTATCTACAAATTCAGCATATTCTTCTGTATATCTTGTTTCTGGAGCTTCTAAAATTTCTTCTTCACTAGCGTTATCAGCCATACCTCTAGTTGGCATAGATCTATCAATTGGTGTATCTTCAGAAGATTCGAATTGCTTATCAACGAATTCTGCATAATCATCTGTATATCTAGTTTCTGGAGCCTCTAAAGTCTCATCACTTTTTAAAAGTGGTTCACTGATATCAATCTTTTCTAGTGATACTCTTTCAATTTGAAGATCTTCTTTTATTTCTTCATTAACTTCATCTTTTTTAAATAGTCTTTTAAGCCATTTAAACATTGTTTTACCCTCTTTTATTATGCCTATTTTAGCATATTACTATCATTATATGCACAGTAGAAATTACCACTTTTTTCAATTGGATATCTTTCTAATGCCATTTCGATTCCTCTTTTTGTTGCTTTTTTAACATTACTACCCATTCTGGTATAACCTAATTTCAAAGCTGTTAATCTAGCTAAATCATCAAATATTAAATTACCTTCTTCTTGTAATACCTTATATACTACATTACTAATTTCAATTATTGGCACATTAGTAACATCTCTTATGCTTTCTTCATTATATCCTGGTACTCTATAGGTCTTATATCTAGCTATTCTTTGGGTGTCTTTCCAATATATTGTCATATCATATTCTTCATTAATGTTTAAATCTATTTGATCAAGAATATCAAACATCTTTTTACGGATATGTATTCCAGCTTTTTGGATATTAAAACTATTGATTACTCTTTTTATTAATAGCCATTCTGTGATAGGAGCTTCCGTATCGATGACTTTCCTTATTCTAGATATTATTTCTTCTTCATTTCCTTCTTTAAGAAAGTCATTCACATTCACCCTTGTGAAATCTAAAGAAGTAACTTCATATACTTCTTCTTTGATGATGATATCTGGCTTACCTATATCTATCCATTTAACTTTCATATTTTCACCCTTCCTTGATGAATACAAATTCTCTTTTTGTGCTATATTTTTCTGAATATTTATAACCTATATTAAATCTCTTAATATCTTCTACTTCAATTATATTATTTTCGCTCATCCAATACACCATCTCACCTCGAGCCATTTTAGCCATGGTGCCTTTTTGGATTATTTTATTTTCCTTTTCTTGTGCAAATATGATAGTTATATAATTATCTTCATTAATATAAGGCTCTATACATTTTGAATATTCTTTAGAAGCTAGATTAATAATAGTTTTTCCTTTTATTTCATTATATATATCATCTTTCCAAAAAGAATATAAATCACCTAAAGTAGGTAAGACTTGTTGCATTTCTAAGCGATATTCTCTAATCCCATCAAAAGGTTTTAAAATACCATAAAAACCACTTAAGATACGTAAATGTTTCTGTATATAAGCTAAAGCTTTCTCACTCATTATTCCCGGAGCTAAATATTGATAAGCTAAGCCAACATAAGAAAAGATAGCTGGACTTAGATTATTTCTTAAGTCTAAATATTTAATTCTTTCTTCATTTTCTTTAACTAATTTATCACTACATTTCCATAAAGCTTTTAATTCTTTACAAGATAATGATTGTAATTCTTTTAATATTATTTCGCTCTTATTTAAAAATACAGGATAATCCTGATAAAGGAAATCATCGCTATTATTTATCATCTTTTTAGCAGGTGAAAGAATAATAATCATTATAAATCCTCTAGAACTTCGCTTGGGTGATCAGCCGGCTTAACTTTCTGATATGCTTTGATGATTATTCCTTTTTCATCAATTAAATATGTACTTCTTTCAATACCTATATATTTTCTTCCATACATACTTTTCTCTTTCCAAACATCATATTTTTGAATAACTGTAGTATCTTCATCAGCTAATAATGTAAATGGTAATTGATATTTTTCTTCAAATTTCTTATGTGACTTAGTAGAATCTTTAGATATTCCAAGTACCACTGCTCCTTTTTCTTGAATATCTGGATATATATCTTTAAAATTACAAGCTTCTTTAGTGCAACCACTTGTATTATCTTTAGGATAAAAATATAGTATTACTTTTTTACCTAAATAATCTTTTAATGAATGTTTATTACCATCTTGGTCTAATAATGTAAAATTTGGAGCTTTTTTCCCTACCTCTAACATCTTTGCCTCTTTTCTATATTTATCAATATCATAACGTATACATATTATCTATTAAACTTATATGACTAGATTAGGTTTATTAATTCTAATTAATATAAAAATATTATATCTTATTCATCATTGACATTTTCATTTGTATGTTATTGATTTATTGACTTATAATACATAAGTATATTTTATGAGTGAGATTAGAACTAACACTAACTTAATGACAGATGGTGATCATCGTCTTATTATTATCAAATTCGCTTTACCTGTATTTATAGGCAATCTTTTCCAACAATTATATAATACAGCTGACTCATTAATTGTAGGTAATTATCTAGGTCCTAATGCTTTAGCAGCAGTAGCTTCAAATGGTTCAATAATATATTTATTAATTGGGTTTTTTATGGGTTTTTCAATGGGTGCTGGTATTGTGATAGCTAGAGGAGTTGGCGCTAAAAATAATCTAAGAACTAGTCATGCTGTTCATACAACCGTAGCGATGGGTCTAGCCTTTAGTCTTATTATGACTATTATAGGTATATCAATGTCACCTACTTTATTAACTTGGATGAATACTCCTTCTGAAGTATTTACAGAAGCAGTATCTTATTTACGTATATATTTTGGTGGCGTTACAGCTTTAATCATGTATAACACTTTTGTAGGAATATTACAGGCAAGCGGCGATAGTAAACATCCTTTATATTATTTAATTATCTCTTCTATCATCAATATCATCTTAGATATTATTTTCATTGGTGGATTCCATATGGGCGTTGAAGGAGCTGCTTTGGCTACTGTCATCTCTGAAATAATTAGTGCTTCGCTAGCTTTATATAAATTATTAAAAACTAATGAAGCTATCAGAATTGAAATAAAGAAGATAAGATTCCATATGGATGTATTAGCGATGATTATTCGCTATGGTTTACCTACTGCGCTTCAAGCATGCGTAATTGATTTAGGAAATATTATGGTACAGTCCTATATTAATTCTTTTGGTAATTTAGCTATGGCTGGGGTTGGTGCAGCTAATAAGATTGAAGGCTTCTCTTTCTTGCCTGTTACAGCCTTCTCTTTAGCTCTAAGTACTTTCATCTCTCAAAATGTTGGGGCTAAAAGAATGGATAGAGTTAGAAAAGGAATTAGATTTGGGATTATCGCTAGCTTTATTTGTATAGAATTAGTAGGTATTATTTATTTCTTCTTATCACCTAAATTAATTAGTTTATTTAATTCGGATTTGACGGTGATCGCTTTTGGTACTAGCCGAGCTAGAATATGTTCCCTCTTCTATTTCTTGATGGGCTTTTCTC
>CACZTC010000203.1 GCA_902784015.1 uncultured Erysipelotrichaceae bacterium
AATGGTCTACCCCAGCCCATTGAAGCTGTGCCAACCATATCGCCTGATCCGCCTAAATGATAACTAATAATATCCCATGACTCATCTGAATTAAGTTGATTATCTGCTAATTTATAAATATCTTCTGAAGATAAATCACTCAAGAATTTTCCTTGTAGTATAGTAATCATACTATCATAATTAGTTATCATTGATTTACTACTTAATTTATGAATTAAAGCTTTTAATACTATTAACTGATGCTCATTTCTACCATAATCACCATTAGGTAATGTCTTACGTGTTCTAACATACATTAAACCAGATTCACCATTTAAATGGATATTACCAGCAGGATAATAATAATCTCCATCTTTGCTGCTAAATGCATATGGATTATCCACATCAACACCACCAATTGAATCAAGAATATTCTTAAATGTATCAAAATTAACTACGACATAATTATCAATATCTATTCCAAAATAAGCTGATACACCATTCATTGTATTATAGATACCATGGTTACCTAAATGGGTTAATTTATCATTTCCTCCACCAAGGGCAGGATTAGGTATATATGAATCTCTAGGTATACCTACCATCAACATCTGTCTAGTATTAGGATTAACACTTAAGATAATATCTACATCTGTTCTACCATATATACTAAGAATAGAACTTCTTGTATCTTCACCCGCAATAAAGATAGTAAATGGTGTGGTTGTAATATCTTTTTCTTTCTTTTCTTCTTCTTTAGCTTCTTCTTTCTTTTCTTCTTGCGGAATAATGACTTCTTTCTTGATTGAATAAACTATGATTGTATCTTCACTAAAATGACTAAATTCTTCTATATCTTCGATACTAGATATATATGCTTCATTTAGTAAAATGAATTCCCCTTTAGCATCATAGAAAGATTGTACAGCTGTAGCTATATCTTCTTCTTCAATCACTTCAACATTATCAAAGTCTTCATATAATCGACTTAAGCCAAATTTAACATTATCGGTATCTACTGCATTTTGTGTTATGACTTGTAGACTATCATAATCTGAAATATTTAATGGTGTAGTACTATGATTATTTAATATTACTTCCGGATGAGCATTCTTATATTCTGTATCAAAAGCATAAACATTAATAGCTATTTCATCTACAATTACTTCTTTAAAGACACTTTTTAAACGTCCTTCTAGATTATGCATATATAATGTACCAATTATTAAACATATTGATAAAAGAATATTAGTTAATATTACTGGCCATTTAACCTTACGTCTTGTAAAAAAGGAAAAAAGACCTGTAATAAGCGCTAATAGTAACAAAAATAATAATAAAGGTGTTTTAAACTTATTAGGGAAAACAATAAAATGAGTTACTACATAATAAAAAATAAAACATATTAATAAAAGGAATAACCAAGACCATATTTTGGCATTCATTTTAAACTTTCTATGTTTGTGTCTTTTATGTCCGCTACCATGATGGTGATGTCTATGGCTTTGGGTACCACTTTGTTTTTCTAATTCACTCATATAATTCTAATTCTATAGCCTGTTATATGTTAGCATAAGCCACTAAATTTAGATATCATTTATTTATCAAATAATCTAAATTTCTTTTTCTTTATTTCTGTTTTAATAGGTTGGTTATGAAAGATTCTATTGGCATTATCTAAGAAATAATCAACATATTTCCTGCCTAATTCTTTTTCTAATACTTCATAAGCACGTAATAAATGCGGAGGTCTTTTATCCATATTATGTGTATCAGAACATAAGACATGAATATAACCTTCACTAATATATTTGATTGTTTGTTTACGCAATAATTTATTATTTAAAGCACTACTATTAATTTGGCATAAGACACCATTATTAATATAATCTTCCAATACTTCAATATGATTCCAGAAATAATCATATCTTTCAATATGGGCGAAGACAGGCGTAATACCTTGATCTAATAATTTATAAACAAAATCTTCCCCATAAAGAGGCTGTTGAGTAAAAGGCCATTCTAAAAGTAAATAATCAGTATCTACATAACAGAATTTACGCATATTCATATCTAAAACTTCTGGAGTCAATCTTACTTCCGCACCGGCGCTCCAAGTAATACCCATCTCATCTAATAGATCAGCAACTTCTTCAGCCGCCCTTAAGCTATCGTCTAAGAATTCTTGAGGACTCTTTTGGAAACTCCAAAAATGAGGAGTAAAGGCGATTTGCGTAACTCCTTGTTTTTTCTGTTCTGTTAATAATTCTTTGGTGACACTGATATCACTTGCGCCATCATCAATGCCGGGAAGGATATGACAATGTAAATCAGTGATTACATCATCTAATCTCATTGTTTGTTTTGATCCTCGCCATAGCCACCATAACCACCATAATAGTTATAGTTATAATATGAATAATAATTAGAATTATCTGTACCTGTTTGTTTAACATCATATTTATTTAATACAACACCTAATACATTCGCATTAGCATTCTCTAATGTCTCTTTAGCTAATAAAACAGTATTTCTATTAACATCATTTTGCGAAACAACTAATACTACCCCATCCACAAAGCGCGATAAAATACTAGTATCTGCAACCGCATTAACTGGAGCTGTATCACAAATAACATAATCATAGTTATAAGATAAATGACTTAAAACATTTCTCATTGCCTCACTACCAATGATTTCTGAAGGATTTGAAGGTAAAGCACCACAAGGAATAAAACAGAAACCATATTTTTGTAGTAATAATACTTTAATTTTTTCAATATCTGGTTCTTCTAACATAGAAGATAAACCATTAGTTAAAGCTGGAATATTTAAATACCTATGTAATGTTCCTTTTCTAAGATCACAGTCAACCAAAACAACATTTTTACCATCTTGAGCTAAGGTATAAGCTAAATTGACAGAAACATTAGATTTACCTTCTCCTGGAATACTAGAAGTAACCATCAGAACATGTCCCCTACCTGTATCTGGTAATAGATATTGAATATTAGCACGTAAAGCTTTATAAGCTTCAACATAACCAAAAGATGAATTCTCATTAATTACATTTAATTGTCTATTAATCTTATTAGCTGGCATCTATTTTTTCCTCGACTTTCTTGTTTTTCCGCGAGTATTTTTTGTACGATCAATATCCTCGTCAGGTATAACACCTAAAACATTATAATCAAGGATATTTCTAATATCATCAGTTGTCTTAAATTTATCATTTAATAATTCTTGTAAGAAGATATAGCCTAAGCATAGGAATAAGCCAAGCAAAGCAGCTCTCATTGTCCACTTTCTTTTACTTGGTGAAATTGGTTTACCGGTTGTCCATGGAGCAT
>CACZTC010000204.1 GCA_902784015.1 uncultured Erysipelotrichaceae bacterium
CAGATACTCTTTTAATATTAGGCAAGCCCATACCAGCCCCAAATCCTAAATTTCTTGCTTCTTCGCTTGCTGTACTAAAGCCAGGCGTCATTGCTTTTTCAATATCAGGTATACCAGGACCTAAATCATTAAAAGCTAAGATAATTTTTCCATCATCATTAACATCTAAAACAATAGTTCCGCCATATGCATGAATTATCATATTAATTTCCGCTTCATAACAAGCAATAGATATATTTCTTATTATTTTAGGATTTATACCTAAATCAGATAATATTTTTTTAATCCTACTACTTACTTTACCTGCGCCTGTATAATCATTTTTTATAACTGTAAATTCTTCATGATAAACAGTTGACATCAATTGAACCTAGACCTTTCTCATATAACATTCCACACACTTGATACATTGAACACCCTGATTTAAATAAACTTATATTATGGTTTTTGGCATGAGAAATTACATCATCAGCTAATTGCTTATCTCTAACAAAAATAATTAAACTAATATCTAACATATCAGCTGTATTAACAGATTGGATATTAGCCAAACCAGTGATTAAAACAGTACTTGTTTCATTTTCTTGAATAAGTGCTAAAGCATCACTCATTAAGTCAGTCGCAAAGCCATATTCATATTCATTATCTAATGCTTCATTATCTGTCAAATAAATAATTTCACCATTTATAGCATCTAAAATATCTTGGGCTTTCATAGCTTGAACTCCTAAGCTCTTTTTTCTGTTTCTATAATATTCTTTAATTCATTAAGCATTTTATTGCCATCAGTTGCAATACCGATAACTTTGCCGTCAATTACTGCAACAGGTGCTAAACCACAAGCTCCTAAGCATCTTGTAGCATCTAATGAGAATAAACCATCTTCACTAGTACCATTAATTGGAGCGCCAGTTACTTCTACAGCTTGATCAATAAGTTTTTGACCACCTTTTACATAACATGCTGTACCTAAGCATACATTAATAACATGTTTGCCTTTTGGTTCCGTAGTGAATTGTGCATAAAACATAACAACACCATAAACTTCTGCAACACTGCTATTACATGCAGCAGCAATCTTTTCCATAGCTTCAAAAGGAATATATCCTAATTCACTTTGGACATCATGTAACATTACAATGATTGGTCCCCTTTCATCTTTGTGCCTTTCAACAATTTCATCAATTGTTTTTAAAGCAGCATCATTTAATTTTTCCATCCTTGTTCCTCCTTTAATCGCAAGTTAATTAATCTATTAAATATATAATCAAATAATACACACATCATAATAATAATAAATGTCCACGCAAATATACCAGACATATTTAATTGTGTTTTACAAAAACTTATTTGTCTGCCAATACCTAAATTAACTGAGCCTAATATTTCCGCCATAACACCAACTTTAAAAGCTAAAGATATTGCAGTTTTTCCAGTTGATAATATATTTGGTAATAATTCAGGTAAAGTTCTATATCTTATTTTATAAAAGAAACTTTCTTTATATATCTTCTCAACATCTAGTAATACACTATTTTCATTTTTGAGCGTATCATAAAAACTATTATAGAAAATTGGAAATAATATCATAAATACTACTGTAGTAACTGATCCTTCTGAGCCAAACCATATTAAAGCTATGATCATATAACTTATATTAGGAATTGTTTTAGTTAATATATTTATTGGTGTAAATAAATTAGCAAATATAGGTACTTCAAAGCTAATAATAGATAATATTAAAGCAATTATTAAAGATAATATAAAACCACATAATATCCTTGTTAAAGTCATCAATACTGCTTTATAAAAATCTAATGAAACAATTAATTCTCCTAAATATTTTAATGTTTCTAAGGGACTAGGAATAATAAAAGGTCTTTGAATTATAAAATATAATAGAAACCAAATAATAATTAGAAATATTGTCGTAATTAGATAACTTTTTTTCATTAAAAAAATATCTTTCTATTTGATAATATTATACCATTTATGATTGATATATTTTTAACAAAATATATAAAAAAAAAGAAACTATTCAATAATAGTTTCTTTTACATCTTCAACCCCAAATAATTGTAAGAATTCACTAATATCATCAATACAATCAGATGCTTTTTTAATATCAATATTGATTCTGTTATAGCATTTACCAATTATTTCAGCATTAGGTACACCATATAATTCAATACCACCATTATTAATATCATTAACTAAGCCGCTAGTATCATTCATATCAATTGCTTCACTATAATCTTTCATTTTATTAAATATTGATTCTATAATATCTTTATTATTTTCATAAAAATCTTTATGTATGAACATACCAGCCATTGGGAAGCCATCATCACCCCACTCTTCTTGTACATTAGATACAATTGATAACTCTAAACCATTCTTCTTAGCCGCAGTGATA
>CACZTC010000205.1 GCA_902784015.1 uncultured Erysipelotrichaceae bacterium
AAGATACTAGTAATTGATTTATATTCAGTATGATTATGCATGCCACATAAAACATTATCTAATACACTCATATTCATAAATAAACGAATATTTTGAAATGTTCTAGCGATACCAGCTTTATTAACAGCGATAGTATCCATCTTAGCTATATCTTCCCCGCATAATTCAATACTACCTCTACTTGGTTGATATACTTTTGTAAGCATATTAAATACTGTTGTTTTACCAGCACCATTAGGTCCAATTAAACCAACTATTTCTTCAGGATAAATCGTAAGATTTAAATCGTTAACGGCTGTTAAGCCACCAAAATCAATTCCTAAATCTTTAACTTCTAAGATTGGAGCAGCATTAAGAGACATCTTCTACTCCTTTCTTATTCTTCGCAAATACTTTAGAAAACATATTCTTTAATTGATCATTATTAGAAACTAACATAATCATTATTAATACCACCGCATAAATAATCATACGGTAAGTTTGTAAACCTCTTAATAATTCTGGTAATAAGACTAATAAAGTAGTACTGATAATTGTACCTTTCATATTACCAAGACCACCTAACACAACATAAACTAATATTAAAATTGATGTATTAAAATCAAATTTAGTTGGAATAACCGTAGAGAAATTTAATCCATATAATGCGCCAGCTGCTCCAGCTAATGAAGCTGAAATCACAAAAGCGAGCATCTTTGTCTTAGAAATATTAATGCCAATTGATTCAGCAGCTATACGATTATCTCTAGCTGCCATTATCGCTCTACCTTGTTTACTATACATTAGGTTATAAACAATAATTAACGAAATAATAACTAGAATAATACCCATGGTGAAATTAGAAATACGCTCAACACCATTAGCTCCCATTGGGCCAGATATCAAAACCCTTCCACCATCTCCAAGATTAAGCTTATTATCTACAAAACTCATTTGGATCCCATTATTATCTACACCTATATAAAAATTATTGATAAGACTCATAATAATTTGACCAAAGGCAAGAGTTACAATAGCTAAATAGTCTCCTTGTAGTTTTAATACTGGAATACCAATTAAATAACCAAATAAAGCAGCGACTAAAGCGCCAGTTATAATAGCGATAATAAGTCTTATTACTCCACTAGAAATAATTGGTGATAATAAACCAGATATAATAATTCCCGCAAAAGCACCAACACTCATAAATCCAGCTTGGCCAAGATTTAATTCACCACTAATACCTACATTTAAATTCAAACCAATACCAGCAACGATATAACAACATACTGGCACAAGTAAGCTACTAAATAGTGAGCCTAGATTATCTGTTTTTTGCAGAATAGTTAAAACAATATAGGCTATTACTACCATGAGATAAGTTGTAGTTCTAGAGATATGTTTTTTATCAAATATCTTTTTCATCCTACACCTTCTCACTAATCTTCTTACCAAGTAAACCAGTCGGCTTAATTAATAAGACAATAATCAAAACCGCAAATACTATAGCATCACTTAATTGGGTACTAATATAAGCTTTTGTTAATGTTTCAATAATGCCAAGAGCTAAGCCTCCTAATAGGGCTCCTGGAATAGAACCAATACCACCAAAAACGGCAGCTGTAAAAGCTTTAATACCAGGCATTGATCCTAAGGTTGGTGAAACTGTTGGATATTGCGAGCATAATAAAACTGCCGCAATTGCAGCTAAACCCGAGCCAATCGCAAAAGTGATAGAAATAATCTTATTCACATTTATACCCATTAATGTAGCTGCACCTTTATCTTCCGAACAAGCTCTCATCGCTGAGCCTGTTTTTGTTTTATTAATAAATAGAGTTAAACAAATCATGACTAAGATACATACTAGGATTGTAATAATAGTTGTATAAGAAATTGATAATTCACCATTAAACATCTTTATTTGCCCATTTCCAAAGGCATTAGGATACATTTTTGCAGATGCTGACCATAATAATTGGGCACCATTCTGCAAAAAATAACTCACACCTATGGCAGTAATCAATACTGCTAAGCTTGGTGCTTGTCTTAATGGTTTATAAGCTAATCTTTCAATTGTGACACCAAGTATAGTGCATGCAAATACTGCTACAAGCAAGGCAATATAAAAAGGAAAGCCCATTAAAGTCATCGCAAAATATGATACATAAGCACCAATCATGATGACATCACCATGCGCAAAATTAAGCATTTTTGCGATGCCATATACCATGCTATAACCTAAGGCAATGATTGCATATACACTACCTAAACTTAGTCCACTAATTAAATATGATAAGAAAGCCATCTTTTTTTCCTATTAGATAAATAAAGGTTACCTAATAATAATATATTGGCAACCTTTATTTTTAAAGTACTAAATCTATCTCAATTAATCTTGAACACCTACATAGGCGCCATCTTTAATAACCATAGCTTTTGGATCTTTAGATACTTCGCCTGTTTCTGCCCAAGTCATACCTGTACCTGTAATACCATCAAATGTCATAGAAGTAAATTGTTTAACCATTATTTCTGCGATATCACTAGCACTCATATCTGCTGTTACGCCACCTTCTTCACAAGCTTTAGCGAAAGCATATACAACATCATATGCATCAGCAGCGAATTGGTTAGGTATTTCACCATATTTTTCTTGATATTTCTTAACGAAATTAACAGTCTTTTCATCAGTTGCATCAGCACTGAATGGTGTTAATAGATATACACCTTCAGCTAAAGATGTATCAAAGCCTTCTACGCCTAAGATACCATCTAAACCATCAACACCAAATACTGTTGGCTTATATCCTACTTGATCTGCTGCAACAAGAATAGCTGCTGCTGGTTCATAATATATAGGTAGGAATAAAATATCTGCACCACTATCTTGAGCTGCTTTAATTTGTACTGAGAAATCTGAATCATTAGAATCATTAAATGTAGAATCACTAACTATTTCTAAACCTACTTTATTGGCTTCTTCAACAAATTTATCATGTACACCTGTAGAATAGTTATCATCATTTTTCCAAATAACTGCAACTTTGCTACCTAGATCAGAATGGGCACTTAGATAATCTGCGCTAGCTACACCTTGGTTAGGATCAGTAAAGCACATTTGGAATACTGTTCCATAATATTCATTTGTAGCTGAATTTAAAATAACATCCATTGAACTACCAGAAGGAGTCATAGCGAAGATCTTATCATTTTGATAATCTGCTGATACAGCTGAACCAGCACCACTAGTTACACAACCTAGTGATACTTGCATACCCCAGTCTTTTAATACACCATATGCATTAGGTGATTTTGTAGGATCTGCTTCATCATCTTGAGCATTTAATTCAAATTTCACTTTGCCAGCTTCATTTACTTCTTCGATCGCAATTTCAGCACCTCTTTGTACAGCTTGGCCATAAATTGCAGCACCACCACTTAATGGGCCTGACATACCTAATTTAATAGCACCACCATCAGAACTAGATGAGCCTCCAGAATTAGCGCTGCAGGCATACATAGATAGTGCCATTACAGCTGCTAAACCTCCTTTTAATAATTTTTTCATAGTCATTTCATTCCCTCTCTTTACTAAATAATGACTAAATTATATGGATTATAAAAATGAAAATCAATAAATATTTGAAATTAATTTACATAATTTATGAAAATTTATTCAAAAAATGAAATAATTTTCATTAGCCTATTAATTTATTTATACTCTCTTTTTCGTTAACTATTACATCATTTAAAGATTTTGTTATTCTTCTATATAAGATTACAATATTATTTATAAAAGAAAAGCCGTAATAATTAACGGCTTCAATTAATATCTCTTGTTTGAATATAGAACTATTTATATTCTAACCCATCTTTAAAAGCGTAACCAACTACTTCTCTAATGACGCGATAAGTATTATCACTTGAATCAAATATAATAGGTTCTAATTTATCTAAATCAATTCTATTATCGGTAATAATACTTTCATCTGCGCTCATATTAATTATCTCACCTAAAAGTATATATCCTTCCTTATCCTTTCTTAGTTCGATAACTTCACATTCTAAAGTTAAAGGGAATTCTTCAATAATTGGAGCATCTACATAATTACTCTTTTTTGTATGCATATTTACGCGCTCTATCTTATTAATATTATTACCACTTTCTATCCCGAAATAATCTGCTTCTTTTATATGCTTTCTATCCGCGAAAGATACGGTAAAAGCATTTTTTAACAATAAATTATCAGTCGTTTTATGTTTACCTAAACTAATATAGATTTGATGTTCATCTATTTGTCCGCCCCATGCTGCATTCATCGCATTAGGAATACCATCTTTATCATAAGTAGCTATGATTAAAACCGGTAATGGAGTAATAATTGTTTTCTTTCCAAAATCTTTTCTCATAAAAACCTCATTATTATTTTTTGAAAGCTACCCAGGAGCCATCATCCGCTATCCATTTATTCTCATCAATTTTATACCATGTATAGCCTTCGCCTGTTTTTATTTCTAAAACATTAAATGTTTCACCTTTATTGACTTTACCAAGTTTTTCAGAACTTGTGGTTGGCGCTGATCTTATATTTAATCTATCAACTTTAATTGTAACAGTTCCTTTTCTAGCATTATCTTCAGCTATCTCTTCAGCGCTCATCGCTGCTCCATCAAAATTAGTTACAACACCCACAAAGCTTGTAATACCATCTTTCACAATAGCATAAATGAATGGTCTATCTAAAATCAAATCATGATATACAAATACTATTTCTTTATCTGGAGCTGCTGCACCTAAACCACCTATCATGGTTGCAGCTGTTGCACTAATGCCTTCCTCATTTAAATCTATAGTTGCTTTTTGAATAACATCATCCACAAATAATTTTTCATAATTCTTATTCAACATCTTTGAAAGATTTGCATCTTCACTAAAGATATCTTTTATACCCATATTAATTAATGCTTCTTTTAAGTCGAGTGTGACATCATATTTAAATTTGGGAAGCGTTAATTTTGTATAATGTTCTTCAACTGTTTTTTCTGTTTCATTTGTGCGGAAGATACAATTATCTTCAAATGTTGTAAAGAAATCATTAGGCATATCATTGATATATTCATATATATCTACATCTTCATTAGGCAATACTAATACAACATAACCACCATTTAATAACGATTTATAGATACCGGTTGCTTTACCATCTTCCCAATATTTTTCTTCTGTTGAAGACATCATTAATGTCTTAACAACTGTCCCATCATAATTATTAAATTTACGTTCTATACCATTATTAACGGAATATTCAAAAGCCCATCTATCATCAAAAGCTAAAGCATTAGTTAACACAAATGTTGTAGCTTCGCTGATATTATCTTCATCAAATAAATCTTTAATAGCTCCATTAGTATGTTCTTCAACCCAATCATTCATTTTATCGATTGTATTATCTTTATCTAAAAAGCTTTCTGTATAAATATCGCTATTATAATAAGAAGTTACAATATCACGATAATTATCATTTAGTTCAAAGCCCATATCACCATTTAGCCAAACTGAATTACCAAAGCGGATAATATCATCGCCCTCCCATGAGTTACAAGATAATTGGTATAGATACATTAATTTATTTAATTCTTCATTAGAAAAACCTAAGACATTATTTAATTCTTCTAAAGTATCGCCACTTGCTGCATTACTTAATAAAGATAAAGCTGAATATAAAGATAAAGGTGATGATATATAATTATCACCTTTCACAATGGTGCTTTTAACTACATCCATCGCGAATTCATTATATTTATCGCTAAATTTTTTTAATTCATTTTCTTTTTCTAGATATTCTTGATTATCTAATTCTTCTAAAGTTTTATTTATTTCTTCTTTAGTTTGAATTATGGCACCTACTTCTCTACCTTCTACATATAATTCATCTTCTGGTTCAACTTCTATTATTTCTTCTTCATTAGTATCACTAATATCTTCGCCGCCAAAATTAAAACCACTCTTCTGCAAATAATACCAAACACCTAAGCCTATTGCTGCCGCAAGCAATAATAAAAGAAGATATTTCCAAAAACCTGAGCCTTTTTTTACTTTTTCAGAAGCCTCTTTTTCTTTTTCCTTTTTTCCTTTTTTTTCTTCTTTTTTTTTATTATCTATATTTGCGACAGTAATTTCTTCTACTGCTGTTTCTATTTCTTTTTTATTAATTTGATTTGTGATTGATAAAAAAGATTGAATATTACTTTTGGTATTCGAATCAATATCTTCCACTTCTTCAGCTTCTGGTAATTCTAGAGCTTTATTATCTTCTTCAATATATTTTGTGCCGCATACACCACAAAAAACATCGCTATCTCTTAATTCATAACCACAATTAGGACACTTTTTCATATAGCTGCACCCCTTTTATATATGATATCACTTTAAAAGCTATCTAAGCATGATAATTATTATTGTCTTTTCTTTTCATCTAAATATTTAACTGCTGATAAAGCAGCTACGTTGCCTTGACCAGCGCTTTTTATATATTGATAAGGCTCACCAGTTAAATCTCCAGCCACAAATACACCTTTTAAATTTGTTTGCATATGCAAATTAGTTTTAACCGCATTGCCTTCAGTTTCTAAGCCTGGAACTAATTGAGCAGGAAATTGAGCGGCCCTTAATATAAAAACACAATCAATATTATATTCATTATTCTCTGTAACTAATTTATCTGCCTTAAGTGATCCTTTTATTACCTTAGGCTTTTCATTTATTATTTCAATATTATCTTCTTTAAAATCTATTTCATCTTTATATAGAGGTAGATAATATACTTTTTCGCATATCTCACTTAAAAATTCAGCTTCCGCTTCTGCCTCTTTTGTAGCACCAATACAAGCGACAACTTTATTTTTATATAGAGGTGCATCGCAAGTTGCACAATAGCTTACCCCTCTTCCTAAATATTCTTCTTCACCTTCATATGGTTTTCCTGTAACCACCCCTGTTGCCAAAATGACTGCTTCTGCTTCAACCATTTCATTATTACTTAATTGCAACGCAAAATAATCAGGCATTGTATAAATCTGTGTCACTTTCTCTTCCGTAATAGATATATCTAAAATATCTAATTGTTTATTAAAAGCTTCTGCCATTTCTTTCCCTGTTACTTCCGGCAAACCTAAATAGTTTTTTATTGGATGATCTACTACTTTTATCTTAGGACTGAGGTCTTTATTTCCAAATAGAATAATATTTTTATTTCTTACTTTCGCAGTTATCGCTGCTTCTAATCCTGCTGGGCCTGAACCTACAATCGCAATATCATATCTCATATTATTATCATCTCCCTTTATTAATATATTGTATTAATCTTAAAATCTCCTTCAAGCATAATGCCCCTATCTCTTCTTTTCGTGCTAGAATATTCTTCATAGATTGCGAGGGTTAGATATGAAATTAAATATCCCTGAAAACTACAAGCCAACCTTGAGTGTATTAGAGACCCAAGAAGCTATTAAATATATCCGTGATACTTTTCAAAGTGAATTCGGTAAAGAATTAAATTTATTAAGAATTAGTGCGCCTTTATTTGTATCTAAAAATAGTGGCTTAAATGATAATCTGAGCGGTATTGAAAGACCAGTTTCTTTTGATACCCAAGAGATGAAAGATGAAAGATTTGAGGTTGTTCAATCTCTTGCGAAATGGAAAAGATATGCCCTCAAAAAATATAACTTCAAAACATATGAAGGTTTATATACAAATATGAATGCGATTAGAAGAGATGAGACTCTAGATAATACTCATTCTATATATGTAGACCAATGGGACTGGGAAAGAATAATCAATAAAGAAGATAGAACTAAGGAAACTTTAGAGAATACAGTTAAAGAAATATTTAAAGTTATTAAGCATATGGAGCATGAAGTATGGTATAAATATCCTCAAGCTGTATGTAGATTACCTGAAGAAGTCTTCTTTATCACTTCGCAAGAATTAGAAGATCTATATCCAACTCTTAGTCCTAAAGAAAGAGAAGACGCAATTACTAGAGATAAGAAATGTGTCTTCATTGAAGAAATAGGTCATCCTTTAAAAAGAGGTGAAAGACCACATGACTTAAGAGCTCCTGACTATGATGATTGGAAGCTTAATGGTGATTTATTCTTCTATCTGCCATCATTAGATATGGCTTTAGAATTATCTAGTATGGGTATTAGAGTTGATGAGAATTCTATCAAGTCACAATGTAAAGCTTCATATTGTGAAGGTAGATTAGCTCTCCCCTATCACCAAATGATTCTCAACAAAGAATTACCATATACAATTGGTGGAGGTATTGGTCAATCTAGATTATGCATGTTACTTCTAAATAAAGCGCATGTTGGCGAAGTTCAAGCTTCCGTTTGGCCTCAAGAAATGATTGAAGAATGTAAAAAGAATAATATTCATTTATTGTAGGATAAATGAATATTTTTTATGGCTTTAAAAATACTTTGTTATCTATATCTAAAGCTATCGCCAATTAATATTATTGTTGTAAAGTTTGCCTTATTCAATTGATGTTAAATCTATCATCTTTAGCCTTTTTACATACACATTTTATAAATTCTAACTATTATTTATAAAATACTATATTGCTTTACAATATAGTATGTGATACTATAATGCTGGAGGTAGCCTATGGATGCTCAATTTAAAAAAGGCGTATTAGAATTAGTTGTTTTGTCACAGCTAATTAATGAAGATAGATATGGTTATGAATTAACAGAAAATATCTCTAAAGAATTAGCTGTAACCGCTGGGACTTTATATCTAATTCTAAAAAGACTAAAAGATAATGATTATGTTGAAACCTATTTAAAGGAATCCCCTTCTGGTCCAGCGAGGAAGTATTATCACATCACAAGTAAAGGGATTGAATATCAATCCAAACAAAAACAAGAATGGCAAACATTTGTAGAAAGGACGATGAAACTACTATGACAAAACAAGAATACTTATTAGATTTAAAAGAAGCACTTGCATCATATCCTAACGATTTCAAAGAAGAAATATTAGAGGCTTTTGAAGCACATTTTCAAGATGCCTTAGATAGCGGCTTAAGCGAGGAAGAAGCAATTAGCGAATTAGGTTCAATTGAAGAAGTAATGGAAAATATAAAAATGATGAATGGTGATCTTGAAAGTGTTTCGCGAGCTACAGATCCTAGAGACACAATAAAAGATAATATGAGTGCTATTCAAAAGAATATTAAAGAACTTACTAAATCAATAAGCGAAGTTGTAAATCAAAATATTGATTTATCTTTTTCAACAAGAATAAATGACTTTAAAGAGAATATTAAAAGTAATTTCAATTTTGAAGTTAGAGAAAGACTAGTAATTGAAGGTAATTTTGATATAAATATGCGAAAAGGTAATACATTAGCTTGTGACTTCACTCCTCACAATAATATCTTTACTAAAATCATCCCTGATTTAAAATTCTCTTCAGATGATACTACTACTTATATCAAGCTTAATGAAGGTGGCGGAGAATTAGATTTAACTATTCCTGAAGCTGTTAGAAAAATAATAATCAACTCAAAAGGCGGAGATGTTGATGTTAGTGGTTTATGTTTAGAGAATATAGAGATTAATTCTAATTCTGGTGATTATTATTTATCTAATGTGAATGCTGAAAATATATCTTTAAAAAGTAAGTCGGGTGATATCGATTTAAATGATGTAAGTGCACCTAATATAAATGCATCTAGTATAAGTGGTGATATAAACATTAATGGAGATAGTCAAAATACAATAGCTACATCTACTTCAGGTGATATAGATGTCACCCTACTAGATAATGTTTTATTAATTACCAAAACTGTTTCTGGTGATATAGATATTGATTTAAAAGGATCTTATGAAAAAGTAGAAGGATATACTGTCTCGGGAGATGTGGACATGCAAGTAGCTTATGCTGATATGACTTTAGTGGCTCATACAATAAGCGGAGACATTGATTTACCTTCTATGTACAAAAGAATGTCTAACACCACCTATATTATTGGCGAAGGAAATGCAGAAGTAAGTCTTGAAACAAAATCAGGTGATATCATTGTTAGAGACTAAATGAAAAGTTACAATAATACGCATTTATAACGTTCATCTATTCCTATATTATTCTTCAAGTTTTATCAATCATTTCAATATTTCTTATTGCGCAAAGGGAAAATACTCTTTTATCCATAACACTATATTGACTATATCAAAGAGAAGTTTCCAATGCGCTTTTTTTACTCTTACATAACACAACAGCATATAATAACGTTTTTCAAATGGTCCTTGTTCGTAAAGCAGGTTTAGGAAACCTGCTGTCTAACAGGGTTGGGATTATAAAAAAGTAATTCTCAAAAAACCTATTTCCAAAATGTAATCAAATGATTGCAAATGTATACATGCTCAGTTATAATATAAGCATAAAAACAGGAGGTGAAAACAATGGCAAGTGCATTAGTGCAATTTCGCACAGATGAAAC
>CACZTC010000206.1 GCA_902784015.1 uncultured Erysipelotrichaceae bacterium
TATCTTCTTGGAATACTCAGAGCGTTACAACAATGCGTTGGATGTTCCAGGGTGGCGGTGCTGGATTGCAAGATATTAACGAACTTGCAGACTGGAACGTTTCGAATGTTACAGACTTTACTAGAATGTTCTTCCGCACAAGTTCGCTCGATAATGCAGGAGCTCTTAGCGCGTGGGATGTTGGAAGCGGGACAACGTTTGCAAATATGTTCCAATATGCACATGATGCAACCGCGGGTTCGAACATGTCCTCAACATCCAGTCTTCCGGATTGGAGTGGAGATCCTAGCAATAGAACTGGATTGTGGGGAACAAACGGAACATTTACCCTTAAAACTGGCGATCAAACGCATGTTGGTACTACACCAGTATTGAACGATGAAACAACATTCTGGGCAAATAACGCTCCTGTCGTCAAGACTCAGACTATACATGATGTAGATACTAGTGATTCTGATGGTAATACTTGGTTATATGAATTCGAAGTTGAAGCCGGAACAAAATGGAGCGTATATGAGACTGTACCATCTGAGTATAATCAATACTACACTACAAAAGCTTCATATGATAAAGATTCAGATGGAGTTGGTACAGCACCAGTTGATGGCCAAGGTAAGAAGGATAAGCCTGTAAAAGGCGCTGAAGCTCTTTCTACAACTACGATTATCAATACTAGAGATAAACATAAATTAAAGGTTTCAAAAACTACAGATGAAGCAACTACAGATGAATTTAACTTCACTCTGAAATTATGGACAAATTCTGAAAGTAATCCATTTAATCTAATCGGAGATAAGTGGCTATATAACAGCGTAGAATATGATACACGTGATGCTGCAATAGCCACAGCTGTAAGTGAAATTGTAGATAACCAAGATGGCACTTATACATATGATGGCGATACATATAACTCGCAAGAGGAAGCTAAAAATGTTGCTATTGGAAAAATATCTAAGAGTGAGCATCCTAAAGTAGAAGATGGAACACTTACTAAAGTTTCTGATGGAGTGTACACATTCAAGGTTAAATCAGGAGACTTTGAAGAATTCGAACTCCCTGCAGGTGTACATTATTCGGTAACTGAGTCACCATCAGCAGGGTGGCATCTTGCCTCATCAACCCACACTTCAGGAGCATTGGATTATGATAAAGAGGCTCAGTTCCATAATACAGCCGCAAAAATAATAACTGTTATTAAACATTGGGAAGGTGATGATTTAAATATTAGACCATCTGATAGAGCCGCTCTTGGTATTACAGTTGTAACCCATGATGAGGCTACAAGATGGAAAGTAAATGGATCACCAACAAATATCTATAATACAAATACTAACTGGGCGGCAATTGTAAATAGTTATGCAAATGCGGGAGTTACACCAGATGTTAGGGCAAGCGATGGTACATCATCATATGATACTAAAGAACCAAAATTAGCTAGTCTATCTGGCTTAAGTGGAATTGCTGATGGTAATTATATTATCGATAAGAAGTCTGATAAATATTATGTGATAATTCCAGCAGTAAATGTTCCATTCGATCATACTTATACTGGTGCAGATAATGGAGTTGTATTCGAAAAAGATTTATCTGATCCAGATGATCCAAAATGGAAATATGAGTTCAGTATACCGCAGACAGAAACAGTTAAGAGTGTATCAGAAGAAACTGAACCTGATGGTTATGAAATAACTTCAGCAATGGCAAAAACAAGTACTGATCCTGCTCCAGAAGTATATGAAGTTACTAATAGTTTGAAAAAGGTCGATCTTACTGTTGAAAAGAAAGTAACTGGCAACCAGGGATCACGCGATAAATATTTCAAACATACAATTGAAATAACAGGTGCTGTTGCAGATACGGTATTAACGCTAAAAACAAATAATGCAACCACATCATTCACTGATACAAGTGGTAAGCCAAATGAAGCTACTATCTATACTAAGAATATGATTCTTACAGGAACGGATGACGGTAGCGGAAATAATAGTAGTGGTACTAATAATGGCAATACACGAGATGATGATGGTTCTACAACTGGTCAACAGATTGTATGTGATTCAAGTGGTAATGCTACTGTTGTCGTATATCTACAACATGGTGAAAGTGTTAAATTAGAAGGCCTAACATATGGCGTTAAATATACAGTAACTGAAGATGCTGAAGACTATAAACCTAATGCTTCTGTATCGGGTGATATAAAAACAGGAGAAACAAGGACACAAACAGGTACTAATGCAGGAAAGATGACAGAAGGTACTGCTATAGATGGCGAAAATAAATCAAGTGTTACTGATACATGCTTACAAGAAAACACCACTGTCAAATTCACAAATGCTAGAAATGCTGCTATACCTACAGAAATCAGATTAAGTACATATACATGGTTAATCTGGTTATGTATACCAATTATTTGCTTAATACTCTTAATTAAAAAGAGATATAGCGAATATAGTAGAAGATAAAAAAAGTAAAAAAAAAAGAAAAGGAGAAAGGGGGAATTGAAAAAGGAGACAGATAATATAGTGGAAAAAGAAGCCCAAGTTGAAAATGCTGAAACTAAAAAGACTACAAAGAAGAAAAAGTTAACAGAAAAACAAAAAACATTTCGAGCATTTCGTAGATTATTGATTAAGATTGCGATTATAGCCTTAATCATATATGCATTAATAACCTATGTTGGTGGCATATTCGTAAGTCATGACATCAACATGTATCCAGCAGTAAATGATGGAGACCTAGCTATAACATATCGCTTAGGAGGTTACTATAACGGAGACATTGTAGTTTATGAAGTAGATGGTATTAATAGATTTGGCAGAGTGGTGGGAATATATGGTGATGTAATTGATATTCAAGAAGGTAGTTATACCATAAATGGGATAGTCCCATATGAAACAATCTATTACCAAACTCACCCAGACAGTACATCAACAATCACTTATCCATATAAGGTAAAAGAAGGAGAGGTGTTTGTCCTCAATGATCTTCGCGACAATACCTATGACTCTCGTACACTAGGGGGGATAAATGTATTGAAGGGAAAAGTGGTATTGTTGATGAGAAGAAGAGGATTTTAAAAGAAAGGAAAATAAAGTCATGAAAAAAATCTTAGTTTCTTTAATTGCAGTAGTAATGCTAGCAATCACTGCAACAGCACATGTTAACGCATTTGATTACACAGATAATGATGATGTTGCAGGTACAACAACAAAATTAGAAAAATATTTAGTATTCGATAAGGATGCTCAAACTCCAGGTGTAACATTTACTTACACTATGAGCGGTCTTACAAGTCAAATTGATGCAACAGCTACAACTCTAGCTGTATATCCTGGTATTACACCAGACCTTGTTAAGGTAAATGGTACTGCAAATAGTGGAACAACACCATTCACAGCTGGGGAAGCTAAAACAAATGGTGCTTTAGTTGGTGTTGCAACAGCTGATCAAGCTTATGTTAAAAAAGATATTAACCTTGATTTCAGTGGTGTAACATTCACAGAACCTGGTGTTTATCGTTATTTCATTCAAGAAAGCCAAACAGCTGGTGTAACTACAGATCTTGATACAAAAGCTGCAACAGCTAATAAAACATGGAGAACAGTCGATGTTTATGTAGAAGATACAGATGCTGCTAATGGAGGTGCTAATGGTGCACATGATCTTGTTATTACAGGATATGTAGCTTATGAAGGTAAATTAGAAACAGGCGGTCCTGCAAGCACTACAACAGCAACACCAAGCGGTAGTTCTAAAACAGGCGATCTTGCAAATGCAACTACAGCAAACGGAAATGAAGTTTCTGGTTCTACAAAAAACAATAAATATGTAAATGAATATGATTCATGTGATTTAGATTTCGCTAAAGAAGTAACTGGTAACCAAGGTTCACGTGATAAATATTTCGCATTCACTGTAAAGTTAACAGGTGATACTGATAAGCTTCCATCAGATACAGATGTATTTGTAGTTGATATGACAAATGCAACACAAGGCGATATTAGTAGTGCTCTAAATGCTGCTACTACAGTTAGTGGAAATAACCCATCAGCAAGCGGTACAGATCCAATTACTGTAACAGGTGCCGATTTAAAAGCTGGTAAAACATTCTATCTACAACATGGTCAAAATATTAAGATTCAAGGTCTTCCAGCTGGTGCTACATATACAGTAACTGAAGCAGAAGAAGATTACACAAAGACTGCATCAGTTGTAACAAATTATAAGAATGCAACAACTGGTGTATTAAAAGAAAAGGATGCACTTAGCGATGCTAATGGTACAGATGCTGTAGCTAGAGATAACTTAGTTAGCACATCTTTCAGTAATGCTAAAAATGGTGTTATCCCAACAGGTGTTATGGTTAGTGTTGCTGGTGGCGTAGGCCTAATCGGTATTGCGTTATTCGCATTATTAGCTTTAAACAGAAAAAAAGAAATTGAAGAATAAAACAAAGAAGTTACTTTAAATCATAAAGAAGTAAGATTTTAGATATGTAATGACAGAAATATAAGGAGGAGGACAGCGAGTGAATAATGGCTATGTAATAACTAGAAAAGCTATTCATTATCTTGACTGGTCCATTGATAAAATACTTACTGTTCTCTTCCTAATTATGTTATGCATAGGAGCTTACTTTACATATGATTCATGGTATGTGTTTAATTCGTCTTCTTTAAACAAAATACCTGGTTATACGTGGGAAGGGCCTGCTACTTTGGAGGAACTTCCAACTGAGGCAATAGCCTGGCTTGAGATATATGACACAAAGATTGATTGTCCTCTCATGCAAGGTGAAACCAATAGAGAATATTTAAATAAGAATCCTTATGGAGAATATTCTTTAGCTGGTTCAATATTCTTAGATTCAAGAAACTCATTTGACTTCACTGATCCATATTCTGTCTTATATGGACACCATATGTCAGGAGGTTATATGTTTGGTTCTCTTGATGAATTCTTAAAAGAAGAATACTTTTTAGAGCATCGTGATGGGGTTCTTACTTTAAGAGATGATACTGAATATGAAGTAGAAATCTTTGCGGTATTAGAAACAGATGCTAGTAATGAAACAGTATTTAATGTTTCATATGACGCAGATAGATTTGCATTTATTAAAGAGAATGCATTCATTTATCGAGAGCCAAGTGGTGATAGGATATTAGCTCTGACCACTTGTAAAAGCCCATTAACAACAGAGCGTTATGCAGTATTTGCGACATTGAAGGATAAAAAATAGGAATGAAGAATAAATTCATCAGATTATTAATGATATTTATGATGTTATTCTCGCTCATTAACCCAGTTCAAGCGGTAAATGAGAGTCTTTATAGTACCCTTGATGTTAACGCAAATGGCACTATATTAGTTGAGAGTGTTCAGGTAAATGGATATGGTAAAACTGATACTTCAGCTGATAGAGTTGGCGAATTCAAAGTAAATGGTACTAAAACATTTACTTATGAAGGATTAGAAGAAGGAGATTATTACTATAGAGTATCTATGGTTAATAAAGGTGCTCCTAATGTGACCTATGATGATACTACTTATACAGTATGGTTATGTGTATTTAAAGATAATGAAACAGGTACCTTACTGCAAAGTATAGTTCTACAAAATGATGATGATACTACATCAAAACCATTGAATGTTAAATTCATTAATACTGTTAGAGAGGAAGAAGTATATGAACGTACAATTACATATACAGAATATACTCCTGATGGTAAAACTGTATCCACGACGGTAACACAAACTATCACTTTAATAAGAGATGTTGTTTGTGATGAAGATGGTAATTATATTACCGATGATAAAGGAAGGATTGTTGTAAAAGGAGATAATGGTTATCCTACTGGTTATAATGATAAGGGAGAGCCTATCTTACTTGATGAAAATGGTAATCCTTTACTAGATGAAAATGGTAATGAGATATCTACAACAATCTGGAAAATAGATAGAACAAGAAGTAGCTATGAAAGTATTGTTTCTCCAAGTAAAGATGGTTGGGAACCAGATCAAGTATTAGTCGAAGAGTGGGTAATTGATTTAAATGAACCACAAGATGAGATAGTACATGTTGTATATGTTCCTGAAACAGAAAAAGTAGAAACAACAACTATCACCAGAACTATCACTTATACTGAATATACTCCTGATGGTAAGGAGGTCTCTAAAACAGTAACCCAAGTGATTACTTTACAGAGAACGGTTGTGGTAGATGCTGATGGTAAAATAATAAGTACAGGAAAATGGGGGATAGTGAATCCTGAAGGGGATTATGGTAGTGTTATTTCACCAACTAAAGATGGTTGGCTAGCTGATAAACTACTTATTGGAGTATGGGATATTGATTTAGATAATCCTAGAGATGAAATAATCCATGTAATATATACTCCTATTAAGAAAGCAGCTCCAGATACTAGCGATAATAGTCGTATTAACTTATATGGCAATATGTTGATAGGTGCTATTATTACGATGTTATTATCTATAGTATTTATAAATAGAATGAAAATGCATCAAGAATAATTGATGTAAATTATGATAATTAGACTAATCAGCATTTGATTGGTCTTTTTATATGGAAATATAAAGATATTTTAGGGAATCTAAAACCCTTCTATCTATATAAAAGGTAGAAGGAGAAAGAAGATGGAAAGAATAAAATATGAAGAAATCACAATCAAGAATGATTACATGTTTAAAACAGTAATGAGTAAAAAAGAAAGAATAAAAGAATTATTAAAAAGAA
>CACZTC010000207.1 GCA_902784015.1 uncultured Erysipelotrichaceae bacterium
GTTCTTAAGGATTAGATTAATTCGTAATGTTTGTACAAGAATGAAAGGCGTAATAATATTCCTAGGTTCTTAAGGATTAGATTAATTCGTAATGTTTGTACAGGATGATTTTATGAATAAGGATGAATTAGTTCTTAAGGATTAGATTAATTCGTAATGTTTGTACCCCCCCAGGATGTCAAACCAGGCGCAAACGTTCTTAAGGATTAGATTAATTCGTAATGTTTGTACAAATGCAAAAGAAATATATAAACAATATAGTTCTTAAGGATTAGATTAATTCGTAATGTTTGTACAGATCTATTTTTTCTGGAAGTGTTGAAGGTGTTCTTAAGGATTAGATTAATTCGTAATGTTTGTACGATGAAACAGAATGCCATCACGGAATTATGTTCTTAAGGATTAGATTAATTCGTAATGTTTGTACTTAATCTTTCACGCTTTTCAGTGTTAGCATGTTCTTAAGGATTAGATTAATTCGTAATGTTTGTACCCGTATGACATTTTTAAAAAGTCCATAGGGTTCTTAAGGATTAGATTAATTCGTAATGTTTGTACTCGTTGCTTTGAGGATATAAACGGCTTTGTGTTCTTAAGGATTAGATTAATTCGTAATGTTTGTACTAAGCGGCGTTACTGCTTATGGCGCTAGTGGTTCTTAAGGATTAGATTAATTCGTAATGTTTGTACAACTACGTACAGCAGCAGCTATGTTTGCTGGTTCTTAAGGATTAGATTAATTCGTAATGTTTGTACTTAGGAATCGCTGAGGGTATAGCAGACAATGTTCTTAAGGATTAGATTAATTCGTAATGTTTGTACTGACAATCAAGAAGAGATTGAAAGGCTTCGTTCTTAAGGATTAGATTAATTCGTAATGTTTGTACATCATTATCATCATCCGTTTGCATGAAGAAGTTCTTAAGGATTAGATTAATTCGTAATGTTTGTACTGGATGTTAATACATTCACTGATACTTTCAGTTCTTAAGGATTAGATTAATTCGTAATGTTTGTACAGAAATTATTACAGTATAGAAAGGAACAAGTTCTTAAGGATTAGATTAATTCGTAATGTTTGTACAACTAAAACAGATGCAATTGTTACGATTCGTTCTTAAGGATTAGATTAATTCGTAATGTTTGTACAAGTTGGAATAAAACAGCACAACAGATGTAGTTCTTAAGGATTAGATTAATTCGTAATGTTTGTACTAATTCAGTAAGAGGCTGAACATCTGAAGCGTTCTTAAGGATTAGATTAATTCGTAATGTTTGTACGAAGAAGAAGAAGCAAGAAAAGAAAATATGTTCTTAAGGATTAGATTAATTCGTAATGTTTGTACCCAAATGTATTGTATAAATTGAGTGGTTCGTTCTTAAGGATTAGATTAATTCGTAATGTTTGTACATGTAGTATCTTTAGTTGATGCATATATGCGTTCTTAAGGATTAGATTAATTCGTAATGTTTGTACTTGTGCCACTTTCAGTGCCACCACCATCGTGTTCTTAAGGATTAGATTAATTCGTAATGTTTGTACCAAAAGTGATCAAGAGCAATCCGAAGAAAGTTCTTAAGGATTAGATTAATTCGTAATGTGTTCTTAGAATGGATAAAACCATTCTTTTTGTTTGTTGTATACTATTTACAGTGGAGTAATCATATGAATGAGAATAAAAAAATAATATTGATATCAGGAATGAGTGGGGCAGGTAAAAGTACAGCCACAAGAATTTTAGAAGATATGGGCTATCTAGTAATAGATAATTATCCTATTGAATTATTAAGTAGTCTAGTTGATTTAATTGAAGATACAAGCGATAAAAGATATAACTATATCGCTATTACTACTTGCGCAATAGACTTTGAATCTTTTTTAACAGGATTAAAAGGTCAAGATATTCCTGTACAGATATTATTTTTAGATGCTAATGATCAAACATTATTAAGTAGATATAAAAGTACAAGAAGATTACATCCGCTATTATTAAGCAATACCTGTAGTACATTAGAAGAAGCTATTAGATTAGAAAGACAAATGTTCACCCGCATTACCAATAATTCTTTTATCACAATTGATACATCATACTCTAGCGAAAAAGATTTCTCACAAAAGATAGAAAAATATTTTTCTAAATCAAAGACGCCAACTTTTGCCTTATCTTTTATTTCCTTTGGATATAAATATGGTGTACCAATGGACGCTGATTTGATGATAGATGTAAGATTCTTACCTAATCCATATTGGGATGAGAATTTAAGAAGCTTATCAGGAGAAGATAAAGAAGTATATGACTATGTAATAGATAAAGAAGAAACAAAAATATTCTTGAATAAGTTTATTAATTTTACTGATTATGCTTTTGCGGAATATGAGAAAGAAGGAAAGAATCATTTTACCGTAGCGATAGGTTGTACGGGTGGACAACATCGAAGTGTCGCTATCACAAATTATTTATTTGATTATTATAAAGATAAATATAACTGCTACAAGGAGCACCGTGATGAAAAAGAATGGATTAAATAAAAAAGTAGTCGTTATAGGTGGCGGTCATGGTCAATCAGCTATATGTAGAGGTATTAAGAATATCGAAGATATAGATATTACAGCGATAGTTACAGTAGCTGATGATGGTGGTAGTACAGGTAGATTGCGCAAACAATTCCATATTCCAGCGATGGGAGATATTCGTAATGTCATGATATCTTTAGCTGAAAGTGAATCATTAATGAGTAAATTAATGGATTATCGCTTTAAAGATGAAGAAGGTAATGAAGAAGATGTAGCTGGTCATAATTTAGGTAATTTAGTATTAACTGCCTTAACTGATCAATGTGGATCCTTCTTAGAAGCTATCCAAGAAATAGGACAGGTTTTAAATGTGAGAGGTAATATTGTGCCTGCATCTACGCAAGTAATAACATTACTTGCGAAAATGGAGGATGGAGTAGTCGTAAGAGGAGAAGCTAATATACCTAAGGTAGCTAATCGAATAAAAGAAGTCTATTATGAAGAAGATGTTAAAGCTACTCCAGAAGCAATCGAAGCTATTCTAAATGCGGATTTTATTTTATATGGGATAGGTTCTGTTTATACTAGTATCTTACCTAATATAATTATTCCAGAAATTAATAAAGCTATATCTTTTTCTAAAGCTAAAAAGATCTATTTATGTAATGCGATGACGCAGCCAGGAGAAACAGATAATTATAGTGTGGAAGAACATGTGGATGCTTTGATTAAACATGGATGCTCACTCGATGGAGTATTAATAGCTAGTGATGTAATACCTGATGAAATACGCACATTATATAAAAGACAAGGTAGTATTCCTGTTATCCAAAAAGAAACAAAGCATAGCTATGACATAATTGAAGAAGAATTATTAGATTTCTCTTATGGCTTAGTTAGACATAATCCATTTAAGATTGAACAAGCGATAAGGAGATTATTGGAGGACTAGATGTCTTTTGCCTCAGAAATAAAACAAGAAGTATCTAATAAGATAATGAAGGGTAGTGATGCTAGGGCAGAATTATCTGCTTTAGTACAACTTTCTTCATCTATTTCACTTTCCACTTTAGGTATGAATCTAGTTTTTAATACAGAAAATGCTGCTGTAGCTAGACGCATTTTTGCTTTAGTTAAAGATAATTACACAGGCAATATTGAAATGTTTGTAAAAAGAAAAATGAATTTGAAAAAGAATCAGATTTATGGCATTAGAGTTTTAGATAATGTTAAAGAATTATTAAAAGAAGTAGGTTTATATAGTAATAGAGGATTAAGGGAAGTACCTCTAGCTAAGATAGTTCAAACAGATAATAACGCAAGAGCTTATTTAGCTGGTGCTTTTTTAGCTTCTGGTAGTGTGAATTCACCAGAAAAAAGCAATTATCATTTAGAAATAAGTGTTAATACAAATGAACATGCAGCATTTATTGTAGATTTATTAAAAAGATTTAATATTAAAGCTAAAATAATTGAAAGAAGAAATAATCAAATTGTTTATGTTAAGTCAGCAGAGAAAATAGCGGACTTCCTTAGATGCATTGAAGCTGATCAAGGTTTATTAGATTATGAAGATATTAGAATCGCCAGAGACTTTAATAATCAAATGGTAAGACTTAATAATATGGAAGTAGCTAATGAAATGAAAACAGTAGCTGCTTCTGATAAACAATTAGAAGACATTAAGAAATTAAGAAAAGCTAAGAGATTTGATAAATTAGATGAAAAATTAAAAGATGTAGCTTTATTGAGAGAAGAATTTCCTGAGATGTCCTTAAATGAATTAGCTTATGAATATGAAAGAAGGACAGGTACAGCCGTATCTAAATCAGGAATGAAGCATAGATTTAATAGAATCCATGATTTAGCAATTAAACTTAAGTGATTGATGTTAAAATTATTGATAGGAGTTTTTATGATAGAAAAAGCCACTAGTGAAAGATTAGATGATATAAGACAAATATGGAAATTATGTTTTCCTAAAGAAGATCCTCGTTATATGGAATATTTCTTTAAGAATATATATAAACCAGAGAATTGTTTTTTGAATGTAGTAGATGGTGAAGTTGTTTCTACTTTAGTAAGAAATCCTCATACCATTATGTTTAATGATAGAGTTTTAGCTACCTCTATGATAGTTGGATGCGCGACTTTACCTAGTGCTCAGAAACATGGTTATATGAAACAATTATTAGAAACAGTTATAGGGGCATGTGAGAATAGTGAATTAATAACTTTAATTAATACCGAAAGTCCAGAACTATATGAACCTTATGGTTTTAGAACGGTTTATCGTAGAAAAGATTATACAATCGAAAGAAAAGATGTAAAAAGTATTACTAACTTTGGTTGTGCATATGAGCCTACACCAATTGACCTATTAAAAGTATATTCAGCTTTTATCAGAAGATTTAATGGTTTTTATCCACGTGATTTACAATATTACATCAATTATAAAAAAGAAATTAGTGCTGTTGGCGGTAAATTTGTTGCCTACTATGATGGCAACAATAATATCAGAGGATATGCAGTAATGATTCCTCAAGGTAAAGAATTAAAAGTTGAGGAATTGATTTATTTAGATTCAATGGCTTTAACTAAATTATGTAATGCTGCTTTACAAGAAAGAAGAGTAGTTCATTTATTAGTATCTGAAGCGGAAGATTTCACCAAAATATTTCCTGAAGCTAAAGTAATCAATTATGATTCAACGATGGCAAGATTAAATGATGCTCAATTATTTTCAAGAATATTTAATAAAAAAGTTAATTCTGTTCAAGAAGCTTTCAATATATCTAAAAAACCACTTAATCTAAATGAGTGGGATTAAGCATAGAATTGGTGTACAATAGAGACATGAAACTACTAGTAGCAGGGGGTTGTGGTTTCTTAGGTTCTAACTATATTAGTTATGTCCTAAAAACGCATCCAAAGGATCAAATCATTTGTGTTGATATCGCAGATATCAATATTTTACTTGCGAAGCATAAAAAAAGATTTAAATATATCAAAGCTAACGCAACTAATAAAAAAGATATTTTCGCTATTGTGGAAAAAGAAAAACCAGATTATATAATCAATTTTGTAGATGTTAATAAACGTGCTCAAGAGTTTTCTAATTATGCTAAGACTAATATTTTGAGTACGACAACATTATTAGATGCATGTACTAAATATGGTATAAAAAAATATCATCAAGTATCTACAGCTGAAGTATATGGGGAAGTACCTCTTGGTAGAGAAACATACTATACCGAGAAATCACCACTTCACCCACTTACTCAATATGCTGCATCTAAAGCTTCAAGTGATTTGATGGCGATGTCTTATCATGATACTTTCCATGTACCTGTAGTTATCAGTAGATCTGTAAATGTATATGGGCCTTATCAAAAATTAGATAGACAAATTCCTTCACAAATTATTAAAGTAGCTAAAGGTGAAAAGTTAGATATATATGGAAGTGGCGCTGATATTAGAGACTGGATTCATGTAAATGACTATGTTAAAGCAATAGATTTAGTTACTAGAAAAGGTAAAGAAGGCGAAGTATATAATATTGGTAGCCATAATGAGATAAGAAGTATCTATTTAGTTAGGATTATCTTAAATGAATCAGATAAATCAGAAGATTTAATCGTTTATCATGAAAATCGAAGAGGAGCAGAAAGAAGAAATTCCTTAGATTATTCTAAGATTGAAAAAGAATTAAAATGGTCACCGAAGATAGAATTCGCTGATGGTATAAAAGATACAATTGCTTGGTATACTAAAAAAAGTGATGAGCTTAAGTAACTCATCGCTTTTTTAATATATCTAAGAAATCAGTAATATCCTTTTTAACTTTGGTATATTTCTTTTCAGGAACAGGAACAATAGTGCCATCAGACATTTTAATTTCAAATCTAGTTATACTTACAACATAATTTAAATTGATTAAGAAAGAGACATGAGGACGATAGAATTTTTTAGGATATAATTTATTAATTTCATTAACAGTATTTTTACATTCAATAGTTTTACCATCATTAATATGAATAATTGAATGAGCACCAAAATTCTCAATCCAAGCCACATTAGCATCAATAATATAATGAGTTACATTATCAACATCTGATAATATTATTCTTCTTTCACGTGCAGAGCGTGCATCACTATCTAATAAATAATCACTTAGATGAACAGGATAGATAGAATCACGAGGATCTTGGAGATGTTCATCACTAATATGGCAGGTCATCCATTTCCATTCTTTAGTATTATCTCCTTTTTTCTCGCTTATTTTTTTCTTTTCCCAAGTAAATTGTACTCTTTCTCTAACATAAACTATTTCATTATCAGGATAATGAGTAGTCAAATCAAAAGAAACAATAACTTCGCAGACACTACTACCCATCATTCTCATACTAGTTGTCATTTCGCCAATTTCAAAAGAAAGATCATGAGTCTCATTATCATACATTTCTTTGAGATTATCTTTACCATAAACCCATTGTCCGCGCGATGGACCTAACCATAAAAAATCTTTGTCCATAGCTTCGAAATATGGCTCAAGATTATTGTTGTAATATTCAATTAATATATTCGCAGATCTTTCTTCTAAAGATATATCCTGTGATTTTTTTACCATGAATTAATTATAATAAATCTTTCTAAAAATAGGAAGAAAGCGCTATCACAAAATGGCATAATTATATACAGAATATCGCAAAAAATAGTGCTCGCGATAATTGACGAAGGACTTTGTGAATTCTATAATTTATTTAGTCAGATTAAGGAGGATATTAAGATAATATGACAGATGTAAGAGTTGCGATAAATGGTTTTGGTCGCATTGGTCGTTTAGCTTTCAGACAAATGTTTGATGCTAAGGGATATGAAGTAGTAGCTATTAATGACTTAACAGCTCCTTCAATGCTAGCTCATCTATTAAAGTATGATAGTGCACAAGGACCATATATCGGCAAGCCAGGTGAAAATCTACACACAGTAGAAGCAGATGATGAAGCTAATACAATTACTGTAGATGGAAAGACATTACAAATTTATAAGGAAGCAGATGCAAATAATCTTCCTTGGGGCGATCTAAAGATTGACGTTGTATTAGAATGTACAGGTTTCTATACAAGTAAAGAAAAAGCAATGGCACATGTAAATGCTGGTGCTAGAAAAGTTGTTATTTCAGCTCCTGCAGGTAATGACTTACCAACTATTGTATATAACGTTAACCATGACACATTAAAAGCAGAAGATAATGTTATTTCTGCAGCTAGTTGTACAACAAACTGTTTAGCTCCAATGGCTAAAGCATTAAATGATTATGCAGAAATCCAATCTGGTATCATGTCAACTATCCATGCTTACACTGGAGACCAAATGATCCTAGACGGACCACAAAGAAAAGGTGATTTA
>CACZTC010000208.1 GCA_902784015.1 uncultured Erysipelotrichaceae bacterium
GATTCAACACAATTCTTGGCAGGGGGAAGTCTCAATTTAACAAAAGTTGGAAGTAATGTACTTTTAGTTCAGGTTGTATCTTTATTAACAATCATGGGCTTTGGCTGTAAAGCAGGTATGTTTCCATTACATGCATGGCTTCCTTCAGGTCACCCAGTAGCTCCAGCTCCAGCATCTGCTGTATTATCTGGTGTTATTACTAAAGCGGGTGTATTAGCTATTATTCGTGTTATGTATTATATGGTAGGCGTGGATTTCTTAAGAGGAACTTGGGTTCAATATGTTTTATTAGCCCTCACGTTATATACCGTCTTTATGGGATCTATGCTAGCCTTTAAAGAAAAGCTATTTAAGAAACGTTTGGCTTATTCATCTGTTTCACAAGTATCTTATGTATTATTTGGCTTAATGACTATGAGTAAACTAGGCTTTGTGGGAGCTTTATTACATATAATCGCTCATGCATTTGTAAAGAATATCTTATTCTTAAGTGCTGGTTCAGTTATTTATAAAACACATAAGACTTATGTGACACAGTTAAAAGGAATAGGTAAAGAAATGCCTATCACAATGTGGTGCTTCACATTAGCTTCCATCGCTCTAGTTGGTATTCCACCAACAAGTGGCTTTGAGAGTAAATGGTTCTTAGCAATGGGTGCTTTACAAAGTGATATTGGTATCTTTAAATATCTAGGCCCAGCAACTTTATTAGTCAGTGCTTTCTTAACAGCTGGTTACTTATTATCAATTATGTCTAAAGCTTTCTTCCCTGGTGAAGATTATCCATATGACACTATGGTTAAAACAGAAGCTAATGCATATATGACTATCCCAATGATAATATTGACAGTTCTTGCGGTAGGCTTTGGAATGTTTGCGACTCCACTTGTAAACTTCTTTAGTCAAATTGCCCAGACAATAATGTAGGAAGAGGAGGAAAGTTATGAGTATATTATTATTAATTCCAATTATTCTTCCTATCGTAGCAGGTATCTATATTCTTAAACGCAATTTCACAGAAAAAGCAGAGCGTGAAAAATTTGTTTCTACAGCTGTGATTATCAATGCGGTAATTGTGATACTACTATCAATTATTCTTAGGGATCAACAATTAACTTTATTACAAATTATTCCTAATAACCCAATCGCTTTCAAAATAGATAAGCTAGGAGCAATGTTTGCTTCAATGGTTGGTATATTATGGATTCTATGCATCTATTATTCTTTTGAATATATGAAGCATGAAGGCGATGAAAATAGATTCTTTGGTTTCTATGTTATGACATTTGGGGTTATGATGGGTATAACATTCTCAGCTAATTTAGTAACGTTATATCTATTCTATGAATTCTTAACTTTAGCTACTATTCCGCTTGTAATGCATGGGGACACAATTCAAGCGAAAACAGCTACAAGAATCTATATCATATTCTCAATATTTGGAGCTGCTTTAGCATTATGTGGCATTGCGATGATTGCTTTTGCGGGTAATGGTTCAACAGCTTTTGCGCCAGGTGGAATTCTACAAGGTGTGGTTAGCGGGGCAACTATTATTCAAGTGGCCTATGTCCTAGCATTCTTCGGTTTTGGGGTAAAGAGTGCAGTTATGCCATTCCATGCATGGTTACCAATTGCCGGTGTTGCACCAACTCCTGTATCTGCATTATTACACGCAGTAGCAGTAGTTAAAGCAGGTGTCTTCGCCATTGCGCGTGTTACATATTTCACGATCGGCCCAGATGTTTTAAGAGGGACAACAGCCCAATATATTGTCTTAGGTGCTTGTATTGTGACCATCGTATATGGCTCAGCCATGGCTTTGATGTCGCAACACTTAAAGCGTCGCTTAGCTTATTCAACAGTATCGCAATTATCTTATATTCTCTTTGGTATAACATTAATGAGCTTAGAAGGATATACAGGAGGAATGATACATCTATTTGGTCATGCCATTGTGAAGATTACATTATTCCTCTGTGCCGGAGCTATTATCTATAAGACAGGACGTGAATATGTTTGGGAATTAAAAGGTATAGGTAAAGCTATGCCAATCACAATGGGTGTATTCACTGTTGCCTCCTTTGCGCTAGTAGGTATTCCTCCATTACCAGGTTTCTTCTCAAAATGGTTCTTATCAAAAGCTGTAATGAGTGCTTCTGGTAATCTATTAGGCTTTATAGGCTTAGTTGCCTTAGGTATTTCCGCTTTATTAACAGCGATATATTTATTTAGTATTTGCGCTAATGCCTTCATACCTGGAGCAGGCTTCGATTATGAAGAAGCTAATAAAGATGTTAGTGATCCTAATCGTTATATGACAGTGCCATTATTAGTACTTGCAGCAGCGATTATTCTATTCGGTATATTGGTCTCTCCGATGATCAGTAACCTGACACTTTAAGGAAGGAGGTTTCTAATGGGAAATATTATTCTACCTATTATGGTGTTTTGGCCAATATGTGCTTCAATAGTTAGTTATTTAATTGGCCGTAAAGATAAAAAGATGCGTGATTATTTCGCTAATTTTGTTACCATAGTTGAATTTGGTTTAGCATTACTAATGATACCTACAGTAATAAATGAACACAGTGTATATTTCACGCTAATGCCTTTTGGACACGAAAGACTCTTCTTCCAGATGGATGGCTTCCGTTGCATTTATGCAGTGATAACCACCTTCATGTGGATGTGTACAACAATATTCTCAAGAGAATATTTTGCACATTATCGTAATCGTAATCGTTACTATTTATTCATGCTGATGACAGAAGGGGCTACTGTAGCAGTCTTCTTGTCTGGTGATGTATTAACATTATTTACATTCTTTGAAGTAATGGCATTCACATCATATGTAATGGTTATCCATGATGAAAAGCCAGGCGCGCAAAGAGCTTCAGAAACATATACATATTTAAATGTATTTGGTGGCTTAGTAACACTTATGGGTATCTTCTTACTCTATAATACGATTGGCACTTTAGAAATAGATAAGATCAAAGATGCATGTGCAGCCTTACCTAATAAAAAGATGCTTTACTGGGCAGCGGCTACAATGATAGTTGGTTTTGGTGGTAAGTCGGGTATGTTCCCACTACATGTATGGCTACCTAAAGCTCACCCAGTAGCACCAGCACCAGCTTCAGCCCTATTATCAGGTGTCTTAACAAAGACTGGTGTATATGGCATTATCATTATTTCTTGTCATATGTTATTCGGTGATTGGGTATGGGGCTCAGTATTATTAGCTATTGCGGTAATCACAATGTTTGGTGGCGCATTCTTAGCGCTATTCTCAGTTGACTTAAAAAGAACACTTGCTTGTTCATCAATGTCACAGATTGGCTTTATCTTAACAGCTATATCTATGCAATGTATCTTAATGGCTAATCCTGAAGTTACAGGAGAATTCCATTTCTATGCAGTGCAAGGTGCAATCTTGCATATGATGAATCACTCATTAATTAAGCTATGTCTATTTATGTCAGCTGGTGTAGTTTATATGAATTTACATAAACTAAACCTCAATGATGTACGTGGCTTTGGTTATCATAAACCATTATTGAAGTTCATCTTTGGAATGGGCGTGTTAGCTATTATTGGTATGCCACTCTGGAGTGGATATATCTCTAAAACATTGATCCATGAAAGCATTGTAGAAAGAATCTTCATGTATCATGATTATGAATTCGCTGCTAGAGTCTTCCAAGTAGTTGAAAGTATATTTACTTTAACTGGTGGTCTAACAACTGCCTATATGACAAAGATTTATATCGCTGTCTTCTGGGAAAAGAATCCTTATAATCAAGAGAAGATGGATTCAACAAATGGTAAATATATGAATAAGGCTTCAGCATTTGTCTTAACTTTAAGTTCATTAGTTCTTCCATTCTTTGGTTTAACATTCTATAAGACAATGATTCCAATCTCTTCATTTGGAAGTGGCTTTATGAATATGCAAGGTCATCCTCATGTGGTGCCTTTCCTAGAATGGGCTTGTTTAAAAGGTGCAGCAGCATCATTAGCAATAGGAGCGATTATCTATCTTCTAATTGTTAGACAATTATTAATGGAAAAAGATGAAAATGGTAATAAGGTTTATATCAATGCTTGGCCAAAGTGGATTGATTTAGAAGATTATATCTATCGTCCATTAGTAGTAAAAGTATTACCATTCATTGGCGCAGCTGTAACTCGTACAATTGGTAGTGTTGTTGAAGTTATCAGCAGCATTGGCTATAAACTATATTGGAAATTTGCGAATTGGTATGAGCCACGCAAACCACATGCTCATGAAGTTATTGCGAAACTTAAAGAAATCTATCCTAAGGTTAAACCTGATGCTAGATTAGCTGTTGAGAATATGAAAGTAGCACATCAAAACAGTAATATTGAGACTTGGGATAAGAGTAATGAGCATCGTACAATCGAACCTCTCACACGTGTTCCTGTCTTAGATGATTTTACAGATCTAAAAGAGGAAGGCTATACCGTACCACGGCTCAATCGTGCCTTTGATCGCTTCGCTAATAATTATGGTGATGGTGATGAAGGTGACGGTTCTAAATTATCAACATTATTGCGACAAACAATGTCTTATGGCTTGATTATCTTCTTAGTTGGGCTAATATTGATTGCGGCTTATGTCGTAATACATACATTGTAGGCATGGAAATGGAGGATTTAAATTATGAGTACAAATAATGTGGAAGTTAAGCCAGTAGGGAATACGCTAAGAGCACTAGTCTTCATTGGCTTAGGTCTATTATCTATTATTCTTGGATTCATTCTGACGCCTAATATGGCTAATATTATGGAAGGCTTCCGTCTTCAACAATCAGCTACAGGTATGTTGGACTTGAATACATTTATGATCGTTGGTGAAGGTAATATTGGGGTACCTTTCATCAATGCTGGTCTATTA